>NZ_JBCPSP010000032.1:0-68122 GCF_051129895.1 Pseudomonas sp. Je.1.5.c | reverse complement strand
GAAGCGGGGGGGCCGCCCGCTCCCACGCTGCCTCAGTCAAATCAAAGAATTATGTTTTGTTCCATGAGAGCGGGCTTGCCTGCGAAGGGCCACGCAGCGGCCCAGTAATCATGAAGTTTACGCGCAAGAATCGGAGTGAACCCGGCATCGGCAGCTGGCAATCTCACTCCCATCCACCGCCAGGAGCCACTCCCCATGAAGCCCGCCTACGCCACCGACGCCGAGCGCTGGCTCGCCGTGCAAAACCGCGACAACAGCGCAGCCGGGCACTTCGTCTACGCCGTGCGCACCACGGGCATCTACTGCCAACCTGGCTGCAAGTCACGCCTGGCCAAACGCGAAAACGTCACCTTCTTTGCTGACCCTGGCGCCGCCGAAGCGGCAGGCTTTCGCGCCTGCCAACGCTGCGCTGGAGCATCCCGGCGCAGCGATCTGATCGCCCGCGCCTGTCGCCTGATCGAAGCCAGCGACAGCGCCCCCAACCTCGATCAGCTGGGCATCGAACTGTGCCTCAGCCCGTTCCACCTGCACCGCCTGTTCAAGGCCGAAACCGGCTTGACGCCAAAAGCCTACGCCTCGGCCTTCCGCGCCCAGCGCCTGCGCGATCGCCTGGGCGACAAAACCAGCTCGGTGACCGAGGCCATTTACGACGCCGGCTACAACTCCAACAGCCGCTTCTACGAAAGCGCCGGCCAGCGTCTGGGTATGCTGCCCAAGCAGTACCGTGCAGGCGGCCAAGGCGCCATCATCCATTTCGCCCTTGGCCAATGCTCGCTGGGCGCCATTCTGGTGGCGCAGAGTCAGCGCGGTATCTGCGCCATTCTCCTGGGTGACGACCCTGAAGCGTTGCTCAATGATTTGCAGGATCAATTCCCCAAGGCGCAGCTGATCGGCGCTGATCCCGATTTCGAGCGCTTGATCGCCGTGATAGTGGGGTTCGTCGAGCAACCCGCCCTCGGCCTGGACCTGCCACTGGACGTTCAAGGCACAGCCTTTCAAGAGCGGGTCTGGCAGGCATTGCGTGAGGTCCCGGCAGGCCAGCGCGTCAGCTATAGCGAGATCGCCGAGCGTATTGGCGCGCCCAAGGCGGTCCGCGCGGTGGCGCAGGCCTGCGCTGCCAACCGCATCGCCGTGGCCATCCCTTGCCACCGGGTCGTGCGTCGGGATGGCGATATCAGCGGTTATCGCTGGGGGGTCGAGCGCAAGCGGCAATTGCTGGACCGAGAGACGGCACTCTCCTGATCACGCGCAGCAGCGTAGAATTCCCCGCCAGTTGTGCTTGTGAACATTAGGGGATTTCAATGAGGCGTATAAGCCTTGACCGTTTCTGCGTAGGGATTCTGGCCTTGCTCTTGTGGGTGGCCACACCGGCTTGGTCGGCGGGTGCTACCCCTGTGGGGCAATTACTGGCCGGGGAAATGCCTGCGCTGGAAGAAAACGCCAGCCTGGAGCAACTGAGCGACCGGCTCGACCAGATCCGCCAGGGTGTGACCACCAATGCCAATGACGACCAGCTCTCGCAGTTGCGCCAGGCAGCCATGCAGGTGCAGCGCCAGGCCGATGCCCAGGTGGCATTGCGCACGACCGATCTGGAGCGCGTGGAAGACCAGCTCAAGGTGCTCGGCCCAGTGCTGCCGGACGAAGCCGACAGCATCACCCGCCAGCGTCAGCAACTGACCAGCGACAAGAAGGCCTTGCTCGCCCAGCAGCAGACCGCCACCCAGCTGACCCAGTCGGCGCGCGACCTGTCGACCCAGATCGTCAACCTGCGCCGAAGCCAGTTCAACTCGCAGATCACCAGCCGCGCGGCGAGCCCGCTGAGCCCAGCGTTCTGGTCGAGCTTTATCCGGCCGACCGACGATGACGTTGCCCGCCTGCGGGCCCTGCGTGGCGAAGCAGCCGATGCCCTGGCCAGTGCCTTCAGCCCTGAAAACCGCTGGCTGTTCATCACCAGCCTGATCGCGGCGCTGCTGGTGTGGACCCTGGTAAGACGGGTACTCGAGCGGCTGTTGGCCGATGCGATGATCCGCTGGTTGCCTGAAGGTCGCCTGCGCCGCAGCGCCCTGGCCCTGAGCGTCAGCCTGGCGACCCTGGGCACCATTTCCGGCTCGGTGTCGCTGGTGCGTTGGGGGCTTGAGACCAGCGCCGAGCTGGGCGCCGACATCGCCAGCCTGATCAACCATGTGTTGACCCTGGTGGTGTTCAGCGCCTTCATCACCGGTCTGGGCCGTGCCATGTTGATGTTGCAGCGCCCCTCTTGGCGTTTGCCGCCGATCCCGGACGAGGTCGCCAGTGCCCTGGGTTGGTTCCCGAAACTGCTGGCGCTGGCGCTGATGGTGCTGCTCAGCCAGGAGCGGATCAACAGTGTGATCGGCACCAGCCTGGCGCTGACCCTGGCCACCAACGGCTTGACTGCCTTGGTGGTGGCGTCGATCTTCTTCGCCGCCTTGGTCCGCTACCGCCGTACTCGTCGCCTGCACAAGCTTGAGCGACCGCCAGGCCTGGCCGGGCTGATCCCGTTCGTCATCGTCGTATGGTTGGCGCTGACCGTGTTGGCGCTGCTGACCGGTTACCTGACCCTGGCTTACTTCCTCACTGCCAAGCTGTTGTGGATCAGCGTGGTCGCAACCTGTGCCTACCTGCTGGTCACGGTGTTCGGCGACCTCTGCGAAACCCTGCTTTCACCGCGCCAGCCGGGCGGCTTGGCGCTGGCCTCGGCACTCGGCCTGGCCCAGCGTCACCAAGCCCAGGCCAGCACCATCCTGGCCGGGATTGGCCGCACCTTGCTGCTGTTCGCCGCCGCGCTGCTCGCGCTGATGCCGTCGGGCACCAGCCCGGGTGAGCTGCTGATGAGCCTGGCCGATTGGGATGGCAGCGGCGGTAAGGTGCTCGGTAACCTCAACATCGTCCCGCAGGATATCTTCCTGGCCTTGGCGATGTTCTTCGGTGGTCTGTTCGCCATTCGCGTGGTCAAGCGTTGGCTGAGCGAGCGCCTGCTGCCGGAAACCGACATGGATGCCGGCATGCGCGCGTCGCTGGTGACCCTGGTCGGTTACCTGGGCTTCCTGTTCCTGGCGATGCTGGTGATGTCGACCCTGCGCATCAACCTGACCAGCTTGACCTGGGTGGTCAGTGCGCTGTCGGTCGGTATTGGTTTCGGTTTGCAGCAGATCGTGCAGAACTTCATTTCTGGCTTGATTCTGTTGACCGAACGCCCGGTCAAAGTGGGCGATTGGGTCAGCCTTGCCGGGGTCGAAGGCGACATCCGCCGCATCAATGTGCGCGCCACCGAGATCCAGATGTCCGACCGCTCCACGGTAATCGTGCCGAACTCGCAGTTCATTTCGCAGAACGTGCGTAACGTGACCATGGGCAATGCGCTGGGGGTGGTGAGCATTACCCTGACCTTGCCGTTGGAGACCGACGCCAGCCAGGTGCGCGAGCTGTTGCTCAATGCCTACCGCGAGCATGAAGCGATCCTCGATGCACCGACGCCTTCGGTGACCTTCAAGGACCTCACCGCCAGTGGCATGGTGCTGAGTGTCAGCGGCTACGTGGCCAGCCCACGGCAGGTGTCGGGAGCGCGCAGTGATCTGCTGTTCACTGTGCTGGGGCGTCTGCGAGACGAAGACATTCCCTTGTCGTCGCCGCAGAGCATGGTGCTGGTGCAAGAAGGCCAGCGGCCGGCCGACGAGCCTGCTTGAGCCTGCTGCGCAGTAAGTCAGTGTTTCAGCTTTGAGATCGAGCGCCGCACGAGCGGCGCTCAGTCTCATGAACGCAGCACATTTAGCGGCCTGCGCTTAGCCCAGACACCGCGTCACATGCTTGACCGACTGATACGCCGCCAACCCCCAAGGCCCAAGCTCACGCCCGATCCCGCTGCCCTTGGTGCCGCCCCACGAGGTTTCAACGAACACCGCCTGCACCGAGTTGATCCACACATGGCCCACTTCCAGCGCATCGGCCACGCGCTCGGCGCGTTGCAATTCGGCTGAGCAGACGGTGGCGACCAAGCCAAAACGGCTGTCGTTAGCCTGGGCAATGGCTTGCTGTTCAGTGCTGAAACGCCGAGCGCACAGCACCGGGCCAAAGATTTCTTCCAGCCACAGCCGGCTGTGTTCCGGCACATCGACATACAGCGTGGGGCTGACGAACCAGCCATCGCGATCGAGCACCTTGCCGCCCGCCAGGCACTGCAACCCCTCTTCCCGTGCAGTGGCAAAGTAGCCGGCAACCTTCAGCCATTGCGCCTGGCTGGTCAGCGGCCCCATCTGCACCTCTTCAGTCAGGGGATTACCTACCTGCATCGTCTCCAGCGCTGCTTGCAAGCGCGCCAGCAGTGCATCGGCAATGCCGTCCTGGACCAGCAGGCGCGAGGTCGCCGAGCACATCTGTCCGGCGTTCCAGGTGATACCGGCAATGATCCATTGCACCGCCTGCTCGACATCGCAATCGTCGAACACGACGATCGCCGACTTGCCACCCAGCTCCAGCGTCACCGGCCGACACTGCGCCGCGCTGGCGCGCATCACCTGGCTGCCAACGCCATTGCTGCCGGTGAACGACAGCTTTTCCAAGCCGCTATGGCTGCTCAGTGCCGCACCGGTTTCGGCCTTGCCGTTGACGATGTTCAGCACGCCTGCCGGTAAGCCAAGTACGTCGGCAATCTGGCCGTAGGCTTGCTCGATCAGCGGGGTGACTTCCGAGGGCTTGAGCACCACCGTGCAGCCAGCTGCCAGGGCAGGGGCGAGCTTCCAGGCGCTGGTCACCAGCGGGAAGTTCCACGGCACGATCAGGCCCACCACGCCGACCGGCTCCAGGCGCGTGCGCGCACTGAAGCCAGGCACCGCCAGCGGCACGTCGCGATTCTTCTCTGGGAGTTGCTCGGCAAGATCGGCGTAGTAGGCGAAAGTCGCCACGGCATCGTCCAGATCGATCTCGGCCTCATGGCGCGGCTTGCCGTTGTTGCGCATCTGCAAGGCGATCAGCGGGTCGCGGCGCGCCCCGAGTTGCTCGGCGAAACCGCGCAGCAGCGCCGCCCGTGCAGCGGCAGAGGTGTGCTTCCAAGCCGGCAGGGCGCGGCGGGCGGCCGCCACTGCCTGGTCGACTTGCGCAGTGCTGGCCGACATCAGTTCGGCGAAGGGCAAGCCCAGCGCTGGCTCATGCACCGTGATGCAGTCGTTGCCTTGGCCTTCGACCCAGCGGCCGTCGATGTAGTGAGGAGTGGTCATGGGCGAATTCCAGTCAGGCCATTTCGGCAGCAGGGGTTACCGGCATGTGTGGGGTGCTTTTGCAGCGCACCCAGCGCGGGCCTAGAGGGCCATACACGCCAGCAGGTTCAGGGAACAGATTGAGCAGGAGCAGGTACAGCACAGCGGCGATTCCCAGGGTTACCGGCAGGCTCAGGTCGATGCCTGCGGCCAGTTCGCCAAGCGGGCCGACAAACTGCCCCGGCAGGTTGACGAAGCACAGGCCGACCGCCGCGCTCGGCAGCCAGGCGCCCATGCCACGCCAGTTCCAGCCATGCAGGAACCAGTAGTGACCGCCACGCTGGCCGCGGGTGAACACCTGCAGATCATCGGCATGGTAGAAGCCGCGACGGGTGATCAGGCCGAGGATCATGATCACCATCCATGGGCTGGTGCAGGTGATGATCAGCACGGCGAAGGTCGACACGCTCTGCACCAGGTTGAAGGTGAAGCGCCCCAGGAAGATGAAGCCAATGGCCGCCACGCCAATCAGCAAAGTGGCACCTGCGCGGCTGAGCAGTCGGGGAAATACGCTGGACATGTCCAGGCCGGTGCCATACAAGGCGGTGGTGCCGGTGGACATGCCGCCGATTACCGCGATCAGGCACACGGGCAGGAAGAACCAGCTCGGCGAAATGGCCAGCAGCCCGCCGACGTAGTTGTTGGCGGCGATGTAGTCCGGCGCCTGGCTGGCCACCAGGGTGGCGGTGCACAGGCCAAACAGGAACGGGATCAAGGTGGCCGCCTGGGCGGCGATCACCGCCAGCATGATGCGCGCCTTGGGCGTCTTACGCGGGATGTAGCGCGACCAGTCGCCGAGAAACGCGCCAAACGACACCGGGTTGCTCATGGCCAGGATCGCCGCCCCGACGAAGGCCGCCCAGAAGCCTGCCTGGCCGAGATTGACGCTACCGGCAAAGCCCGCGTCGAAAGGCCCGGCGAAGGCGAAGAGGCCCAGCAGGAACAACAGGCTGGAGGCCCACACGGCGATCTTGTTGACCCACAGCATGAAGCGGAAACCAAAGATGCACACCACCAGCACCAGCACCGCGAACAAGCCATAGGCCAGGCCCAGGGTCAGGTCGGTTTCCGGCAGCCCGGCCAGGCGCTTGGCGCCGCCGACCAGGGCATCGCCCGAGCTCCACACCGACAGCGAGAAGAACGCCACGGCAGTCAGCAGTGACAGGAACGAGCCGACGATACGCCCGTGCACGCCGAAATGCGCGCCGGACGACACCGCATTGTTGGTGCCGTTGAGCGCGCCGAACAGGCCCATCGGGGCGAGGATCAAGGCGCCGATGCCGACCCCCAGCAGAATCGCCCAGACGCCGGCCTGGAACGACAGGCCGAACAGCACCGGGAAGCTCCCCAGTACCGCAGTGGCGAAGGTATTGGCGCCGCCGAAGATCAGGCGGAACAGGTCAAGCGGGGTGGCGTCGCGTTGATCGTCGGGGATCTGTTCGACGCCATTGGTCTCGATACCGGTCGAGTGGCTCATGATGATGCTCCAGCGCGGTTGTTGTAGGTCGGCGCAGTGCGCAGACCCTCTTGTGGGTGCGTTGGCAGTGGCGGCAGGGCCGCAAAGGCTAAAACGGTTTCAGGCTTGGCTAACCACTGAAAGGTGCTCATGGCAGGCCAGCCAGCGCTCATCCTGGCGGCGGAAAACGATGGTCTCGCGCTCGCTCAGCGCGTGCTCTTCACCGGCGATGCGAATGCGCGTGGCGACATCGTGGATGAAGATCGCCAGCTCACCTTGCAGGCTGATGTGGACGTTGCTCGACTGGCACGCGAGCACGGTAAAGCCTTCGGCTTGCCACTGGGCCCAAAGCTGTTCATAAGCGCGGCGTGACAGCAGGGGGTGCGCCAATGTGTGGAAAAGGAAGGTGGCATCTTCGCTGAAACAGGCGAAGTAGCGGGCGCTGTCGTTGCTGGCAAAGGCGGCGACGAGGTCGGCGGCGGCTTGCCGTACCTGGAGTGTCTGGTCCACGGGAGTGGCCTCACGGTTATTGTGATTGTGGTGATGCGATTCTGGTGAGGGAGGGGCGAGGGAAAAATCGCTGTGGGCAAATAATCACTTCAGGAATTTCTGAACAAAGCAGGGCAGCGCTAGCGTGCGCTTTGCCGTCCAAGTGCCAGTCATCGTTCACGCAATGGAACTCTGAGGGTGCGCCAATGGGGCTACCGACCGGTTCGTCCGGCCTTTACCGTTACGCCTGTCGTGCGCTCAGCCTGTTTGGCGAGCGCAATAACTTCAGGTCGCCGACTGACGGTCGTCTCACTCAGCCTGCGTTGCCTACTCTCATAATCCCCACTGTGGACCTGTGGGTCGCGGCCCGACCGCATTGGCCAGGATGGCCGGTTCTCCAAACAAGAGGAGAGAACGATGAGCAATTTCTCGCAAGCTGCCAACTTCGAAGGCCAGATCCCCCGGATTGATCCTGACAATGCCACGATGCTGCTGATCGACCACCAGAGTGGCCTGTTCCAGACGGTCAAGGACATGCCCATGACCGAACTGCGGGCCAACGCCATCACCTTGGCCAAAGTCGCCAGCCTGGCCAAGATTCCGGTCATCACCACCGCCTCCGTGCCCCAGGGGCCCAACGGCCCGCTGATTCCAGAGATTCACGAAGCCGCTCCGCACGCCCAGTACGTCGCGCGCAAGGGTGAGATCAACGCCTGGGACAATCCCGAGTTCGTGGCCGCCGTGAAGGCGACCGGGCGCAAGCAACTGATCATCGCCGGCACCATCACCAGTGTCTGCATGGCCTTCCCCAGCATCAGCGCGGTAAATGCCGGTTATCAGGTGTTCGCTGTCATCGACGCGTCAGGTACCTACTCGAAGATGGCCCAGGAAGTGACCCTGGCGCGGGTGGTCCAGGCTGGCGTGGTACCGATGGACACCGCAGCGGTTTGCTCGGAGGTACAACGCACCTGGAACCGTCCGGACGCCGCCCAGTGGGCTGAGGCCTACAGCGCAGTATTCCCGCACTACCAGCTGCTGATCGAGAGCTACATGAAGGCCCAGGCCGTCGTCAGCCAGAACGAGCAGTTGGATTCGCAACGTAGCTGACCCCACGCGGGGCGCGTTTTCCCATCCACGCAAGGAGATCCACCATGGCATTTCAATACAAGCGTCTGGACAAGAACAACGCAGCGGTACTGCTGGTCGATCACCAGACCGGCTTGCTGTCGCTGGTGCGCGACATTGATCCGGACCGCTTCAAGAACAACGTGCTGGCGCTGGCTGACCTGGCCCAGTACTTCAAGTTGCCGACCATTCTCACCACCAGTTTCGAAAGTGGCCCCAACGGCCCGCTGGTGCCGGAGCTCAAGGCGCAATTCCCGGATGCGCCCTACGTGGCGCGGCCCGGCAATATCAATGCCTGGGACAACGAGGACTTCGTCAAGGCGGTCAAGGCCACCGGCAAGAAGCAACTGCTTATCGCTGGGGTGGTGACCGAGGTCTGCGTGGCCTTCCCGGCACTGTCGGCACTGGAGGAGGGCTTCGAGGTGTTCGTCGTGACGGACGCCTCGGGTACCTTCAACGAGCTGACCCGCGATTCGGCCTGGCGGCGCATGGAGGCCGCTGGGGCGCAATTGATGACCTGGTTCGGCGTGGCCTGTGAGCTGCATCGCGACTGGCGCAACGATATCGAGGGACTGGGGACGCTGTTCTCCAACCACATTCCCGATTACCGCAACCTGATGACCAGCTACAGCACACTCACCGAGTCCAAGTGACGCAAGACCTGGGCCTCTGCAAGGAGGCCCGGGTCGGCACCACGACGGGCACCACAATCCTTGCGTAAAGGCGGATGATGTACGCGTGAGTCGTGGACGAGTGATGCCGATGTTTGACCTGAACGACCTGTATCTTTACGCCAAGGTGGTGGAGCACGGCGGGTTTGCCCCTGCCGGACGCATCCTGGACTTGCCCAAGTCACGCTTGAGTCGTCGCGTGGCCAAGTTGGAGGAGCGCCTGGGCGTGCGCCTGATCCAGCGCTCGACACGGCAGTTCGCGGTTACCGAAGTGGGCCTGGAGTATTACCACCATTGCCTGGGCATGCTCGAACAAGCAATAGCTGCCGAGGATGCGATCGAGCGTAATCGGCTCGAGCCACGCGGCATCGTCCGCCTGGCCAGCAGCACGTCGCTATTGGATTCGCGCCTGGCGCCGATCCTGGCGCGTTTCATGGCCCAGTGCCCGGTGGTGGAACTGCTGGTGAAAAGCTATAACCGGCGGGTCGACGTGATCGGCGAGGGCTTCGATTTGGTCCTGAGCGTGCGCCACCAGCCGCTGCAAAGTAGCGAGTTGATCATGCGCCGGCTGGCGCCGAGTCGGCATTGCCTGGTGGCTGCCCCGAGCCTGCTCGCTGAACATGGCCAGCCGCAAACCCCCGCGCAACTGCCAGCGCTGCCAAGCCTGTGCTGGGGCATCAATGTGCACGACTACACCTGGGATCTGGTCGGGCCGCAGGGCGCCGAAGCCTCTATCGAGTTTCGTCCACGGCTGGTCTCGGACGATCTGGCCGTGTTGCGCGAAGGTGTCCTGGCCGGTGTTGGCGTAGCGCTGCTGCCTGTAGAGGCGGTTAGCGAATACCTGGCCAACGGCCGGCTGGTGCATGTGCTGGAGGGCTGGGCGCCACGCGAAGGCGAGGTGGTGGCGCTGTTCCCTTCGCGGCGTGGGCTGATGCCGGCGGTGCGCAAGCTGATCGACTTTCTCGCCGAGGCGTTCGAGCAGGAGCAGCTTGGGCCGTTTGCTGCGAATACCTCGGCGGTTGAGTCAGTTAACCCTGTGCCATCTCGCGCTCGCTGAACGCGGGTTTATCTCGCTTCGAGGTGCTCGCCGACCAGGCCGCCAATACCGCAGCCACTGCGGTCAGCAGGGCACCCGCCCAGGGTGTGGCGGTGAGGCTTGCGCCCGTGATCACCAGGCCGCCGACCGCTGTGCCCACACCCACTCCCAGGTGCATGGCAGACAAGTTAAGGCTCATGCCTGCCGGGAAGGTCTGCGCCCCGCGGCTGGCGAGGTAGCTTTGCACCACCGGCGAGACCATCCAGCTCACACAACCCCAGAGCATCATCATCGGTAGGAACAGCCACGGCGTTGCCGCGCCCAAGGGCAGCATCAGTAGGCTGGCCAGGTACAGCAGTGGGGTAATCAAAATGGCCCGGTTGGCGCCCAACCGGTCGGCCATCCAGCCGCCGACATAGCCCCCAGAGACGCCTGCAATGCCAAAGGCGGCAAACACTGCAGCCAGCCATTGGGTGGGGATCTGCCCAACCTGCAGGGCGTATGGGGCAAGGTAGGCGAAGACGGTGAAGTGTCCGGCGATCATCAGCAGCGAGACCAGCTGAGCGGCGAGCAGGCGCCCGTTACCCAGGTGTTGCAGATACATCCGCGGCGCAACCCGCTCACTGCCCTCAAGCGCGGGCAGCGCTCGCCATGTCAGCAGTAGCACGGCGCAGGCGAGCAGCGCCAGGCCAATGAAAACGCCGCGCCAGCCGAGGGCGTCGCACAACAGCATGCCGACTGGCACACCCAGCACCAGCGAGCCACTGATACCCATGAAAATCACGCCGATGGCCCGACCTCGCAGGGCTTCGGGCACCATGCGGGTGGCCATCAGGGTGCAAGTCAGGCAGGTCAGCGCGCTGGTCGCCGCCATGCCGATGCGAGCGGCGACCAGCAGGCCGTAGCCAGGGGCCAGGGCTGCGATCAGGTTGAATATTGCGAACAGGCCCAGCGCCGCGCACAGCAGGCCGCGCAACGGGAAGCGGCGGGTCAGCAGGGGTGAGAAGGGGGCTGCTGCGGCGAATGCCAGGGAGAAGACTGTAGTCAGTTGCCCGGCGACGCCCAATGGCACGTCGAGCCCGTCGACCAGGGCCGGCAAGATGCCGATAGTGATGTTTTCTGCCATGCCGGTGACGAAGGTCGCCAGGGCCAGAAGCCAGATACGTGCGCTCATGTGTGCTCCGATGTGCAAGCCGGTGTGGGCCGGACCTGCAGGCCCGACGGTCGACCGGCAGGGGTCAAGACCATCGGGTTTCGAGGCAGCGCTTCGGTTATCCCGCTTCAGTTACGCCTTCAGTGTAGTGCTTTGCGTGAGGGCGTCGCGTATTACAGCCGAATCAGACGTTGAAGCGGAAGTGCATCACGTCGCCATCTTTGACGATGTAGTCCTTGCCTTCCAGACGCCATTTGCCGGCTTCTTTTGCACCGCCTTCACCCTTGTACTGGATGAAGTCGTCATAGGCCACCACTTCGGCGCGGATGAAGCCTTTCTCGAAGTCGGTGTGGATCACGCCGGCCGCTTGCGGGGCGGTTGCGCCGACACGAACGGTCCAGGCACGTACTTCCTGCACGCCGGCAGTGAAGTAGGTTTGCAGGTTGAGCAGTTCGTAACCTGCGCGGATCACCCGGTTCAGGCCAGGCTCTTCCAGGCCCAGGGCCTCGAGGAACATGTCTTTCTCTTCGCCGTCGTCGAGTTCAGCGATCTCGGCTTCGATCTTGTTGCACACCGGCACCACCACTGCGCCTTCTTCTTCGGCGATGGCGCGGACTACGTCCAGGTGCGGGTTGTTGTCGAAGCCGTCTTCAGCGACGTTGGCGATGTACATCACCGGCTTGCTGGTCAGCAGGTGGAAGCCACGGATCACGGCTTTCTCGTCGTCAGCCATGTTCTTCATCAGACTGCGCGCCGGCTTGCCTTCGGTGAAGTGCGGGATCAGTTTTTCCAGGATGGCTTTCTGCGCCAGGGCATCCTTGTCGCCGCCCTTGGCGTTACGGGCAACCTTCTGCAGTTGCTTCTCGCAGCTGTCGAGGTCAGCGAAGATCAGCTCCAGGTCGATGATCTCGATGTCGCGCTTGGGGTCGACGCTGTTGGAGACGTGAATCACGTTCTCGTCTTCGAAGCAGCGCACCACGTGGGCGATGGCGTCGGTCTCGCGGATGTTGGCGAGGAACTTGTTGCCCAGGCCTTCACCTTTGGAGGCACCGGCCACCAGGCCTGCGATGTCGACGAACTCCATGGTGGTCGGCAGGATGCGGTTAGGCTTGACGATCTCGGCCAGGGCCGCCAGGCGCGCGTCGGGCATCGGGACGATGCCGCTGTTCGGCTCGATGGTGCAGAAGGGGAAGTTCTCAGCCGCGATGCCGGATTTGGTCAGCGCGTTGAACAGGGTGGACTTGCCGACGTTGGGCAGGCCGACGATGCCGCAATTGAAACCCATGGAAATTCCCCTCTAGGTGATATCAGGCCTTCTGGCCGTGCAGCTCGCGCATGGCCTTGGCGAAGTCGCCGGCGAGCACGTCCGGCAGCACGCCGAGGGCAAAGTCGATGCTGGCGTCGAGCTTGTCCTGTTCAGCGCGCGGTGCGCGGCCGAGGACGAAGTTGGAGACCAGCTTGGCGTCACCTGGGTGGCCGATGCCGAGCCGCAGGCGATGGAAGTCGTTCTGGTTGCCGAGCTGCGCGATGATGTCGCGCAGGCCGTTATGCCCGCCGTGGCCGCCGCCCTTCTTGAGCTTGGCGACGCCGGGAGGCAGGTCGAGTTCGTCGTGAGCCACCAGAATCGCTTCCGGCTTGATCCGGAAGAAATTGGCCAAAGCCGCTACGGACTGGCCGCTACGGTTCATGTAGGTGGTGGGGATCAACAGACGAACGTCGTTGCCCTGATGGCTGAATTTAGCCGTCAGGCCGAAATATTTGCGGTCAGCAGTCAAGGAGACACGCTGGGCGCTAGCAATGCGTTCAACGAAAAGAGCCCCTGCGTTATGCCGGGTCTGTTCGTATTCGGGGCCGGGGTTACCCAGGCCAACGATCAACTGGATGGCGGTCACGTAGGGGCTCTTCCTTGGAGTTGGTGGGTTACAGCGCTGAGCACTGTAACCCGGTCAACACCGACGTGCCGAGTAGATTACTCAGCAGCGCCTTCTGCAGCTTCCGGCGCAACACGCGGAGCGTGAACGTTGGCAACAGCTTTGTCATCACCGTGGGCCAGAGCTACGAACTCTACGCCTTTCGGAGCTTTCAGGTCCGACAGGTGGATGATGGTGCCGATTTCAGCGTTAGCCAGGTCGACTTCGATGAACTCTGGCAGGTCCTTGGCTTCGCAGGACACTTCGATCTGCGACTCAACGTGCGAGATCTCGCCGCCTTTCTTGACCGGTGCTTCTTCGTTGATGAAGTGCACTGGAACAACAGCAGTCAGCTTCTGGCCAGCAACGACGCGAATGAAGTCAGCGTGCATGATGAATTGCTTGGCTGGGTGACGCTGCATGGCTTTAACGATGACGTTTTGCTTGGCGCCGTCAACGTTCAGCTCGATCACGTGGCTGTAGGCAGCTTCGTTTTCGAACAGTTTGGCGATTTCCTTGGCCACGATGGTCAGGGATTGCGCTTCTTTACCGCCACCGTAGACAACGGCAGGGATGCTGGCGGAGTGACGCAGGCGGCGGCTCGCACCTTTCCCCAGGTCAGTACGCGCTTGGGCGTTCAGGATGAAATCAGTCATTTTGTTTCTCCAAAATAGCCATCTCCCGCAGGCGTTTGCGACCAGCGCCAAACGGGGTGGGCAAAAAAGCCCCGCCCCAACAGCGAGTGTTGGGGCGGGGCGCTTTTCGTCAACGTGTGTTCCGCTTAGCGGAACATCGCGCTGATCGATTCTTCGTTGCTGATACGGCGGACCGCTTCAGCGACAACCGGTGCGATATCCAACTGGCGGATACGGTCACAGGCTTGAGCAGCGGCGGACAGCGGGATGGTGTTGGTCACCACCAGCTCGTCCAGTACCGACTTCTCGATGTTCTCGATCGCTCGGCCAGACAGAACAGGGTGCGTGCAGTAGGCGTAAACCTTGGCAGCGCCGTGTTCTTTCAGGGCCTTGGCCGCGTGGCACAGGGTGCCGGCGGTGTCGACCATGTCGTCTACCAGGATGCAAGTGCGTCCTTCGACGTCGCCGATGATATGCATCACTTCGGAGTGATTGGCCTTTTCACGGCGTTTGTCGATGATACCCAGATCGACACCCAGCGACTTGGCAACAGCACGTGCACGCACGACGCCGCCGATGTCTGGGGAGACGATCATCAGGTTCTCGAAACGCTGGTCTTCGATATCGTCGACCAATACGGGCGAGCCGTAGATGTTGTCGACAGGAATATCGAAGAAACCCTGGATCTGGTCAGCGTGCAGGTCGACGGTGAGAACACGGTCGATACCCACGACAGTGAGCATGTCAGCGACAACTTTGGCGCTGATGGCTACACGTGCCGAACGCGGACGGCGGTCCTGGCGGGCGTATCCGAAGTAAGGAATCACGGCAGTGATTCGGGAAGCTGAGGAGCGGCGGAAGGCGTCGGCCATCACTACCAGTTCCATCAGATTATCGTTGGTCGGAGCGCAGGTCGGCTGAATAATGAAGACGTCTTTACCGCGGACATTTTCATTGATCTCAGTGCTGATCTCGCCGTCGGAGAATTTACCGACAGAGACGTCACCGAGAGGGATATGCAGCTGACGTACGACACGCCGAGCCAGATCGGGGTTAGCGTTCCCCGTAAAGACCATCATCTTGGACACGCGCAGTACCTGAAGGCTGAGGGTATACCTGGATGAGTATAAGGAAAATGGCAGGGGCGGCTGGATTCGAACCAACGCATGGCAGGATCAAAACCTGCTGCCTTACCGCTTGGCGACGCCCCTGTATCTGTTGCTGCGAGTGCTTGGCACTCGACTTCTAGAGCAGACTTTGTAGCTGTTGATGCAACATCGAAATATTGCTTCCTTTCGCCACAAACCCTGTTTGGGTCTCTGAAAGAAGGGCCAGAACTTTATCAGCTTCGGCTTTGCTTGGGAAGGCCCCAAACACACAACTTCCAGTGCCGGTCAGTCGAGCTTCAGTGTATTTACCCAGTAGATTCAACGCATTGCGAACTTCTGGATAACTTTGCTCTACCACCGGTTGGCAGTCATTTCGACTGTTTCCCTCGGGAACGGGGCGCATCTTAAGGGGGAGGGAATCACGTGTCAACTGCGGATGTGAAAAAATTTCCGCTGTGCTGACAGACACTTGCGGCACCAGCACGACATACCACGGCTGTTCTGGATCGACCGGGGTCAGCTGTTCACCGACGCCTTGGGCGAACGCTGCGTGACCGTGGACGAACACTGGCACGTCGGCGCCCAGGCTCAGGCCCAGCTGGGCCAGGCGATCGGCATCCCAGCCCAGTTGCCACAGATGGTTCAGGCCCAGCAAGGTGGTGGCGGCATCGGAACTGCCGCCGCCGATGCCGCCGCCCATGGGCAGGATCTTGTCCAGCCAGATGTCGACGCCCAGCGTACAGCCCGATTGCGCTTGCAGTTGGCGGGCGGCGCGCACGATCAGGTTACTGTCGTGGTCGACCCCGTTAATTGCGGTTTGCAAACGCACCTGGCCGTCGTCGCGCACGGCGAAGGTCAGGTGGTCGGCGTAGTCGAGGAATTGGAAAACGGTTTCCAGCTCGTGATAACCATCGGCGCGGCGACCGATGATGTGCAGCCAGAGATTGAGCTTGGCCGGGGCAGGCAGGGTGAGCTTATCCACAGATCAATGCCCCAGCTGGCGTGGTTGCCAGTCTTTGACCACCAGGGTCACGTCGATATCTTTGCCGTGCAACTTGAGGCGCTCGGGCAGCCAGTAGCCGTTTTGCTCGGTGTAGCTCAGGTACTGCACTTGCCAGCCGTCTTGGCTGAGGCTGGCCAGGCGGCTGTCATCGCCCAGGGTCAGCTGGCTCTTGCTGTCAGGAGCGGGCAGGCCGCGCACCCACCAGACCAGGTGGGATACCGGCAACTGCCAGCCCAGTTGTTGTTCGAGCAGAGCCTCAGGGCTGGGTGCTTCATAGCGACCCTGGTTGGCCACTTCCAGCACCACGCCGCCGGGGCGACCAGTCAGCCGCGCCGCGCCACGGCCGAGCGGGCCGGCCAGGCGAATGTCGTAGTAATCCTGGCGTTGCAGCCAGAACAGGGTGCCGCTGCCGGAGTCTTTCGGCGCACGGATACCGACCTTGCCGTTGATCTGCCAGCCGTCGAGGGTGCTCAGCTGAGCTTTGTGCTCACGCCACAGCTTTGGGTCGCCCTGGCCGTGCAAGGCTTCGCGAGAACCGAAGCCGGCGCAACCGGCCAGCAGGGCGATCAGGGTAAAGGTGATGCAATGACGCAGAAACATGGCTTAGAGGGTCTCTGATCCGGTCAGGCGCAAGACGGTCTTGCGCAGGATGGTGCTGTCGGGCTGGGCTTGGAAGGCTTTGGCCCAGACCTGGCGAGCTTCACGACGCTTGCCGTTGGCCCACAGCACTTCGCCCAGGTGGGCGGCCACTTCATGGTCGGGGAAGCGCTCCAAAGCCTGGCGCAGCAGGCGTTCGGCCTCGTCGAGGTTGCCCAGGCGGTAGTTGACCCAGCCCAGGCTGTCGAGTACGGCGGGGTCATCCGGAGTCAGCTGATGGGCTTTTTCGATCAGCTGCTTGGCCTCGGCATAGCGGGTGGTGCGGTCGGCCAGGGTGTAGCCCAGGGCGTTGATGGCCATGGCGTTTTCCGGCTCGCGAGCGATGATCGCGCGCAGGTCTTTTTCCATCTCGGCAAGATCGCCGCGCTTCTCCGCCAGCATGGCGCGGGTGTAGAGCAGGTTGAGGTCGTCCGGGTAACGCTTGATCGCTTGCTGCAGTACCTGGTCGGCTTGCGCGTCCTTGCCGTTGTTGCCGTAGCTCTCGGCTTCGATCAGGTACAGCTGGATGGCGTAGTCCGGTTGCGCTTCGCGGGCTTCGGCGAGCAGGCGCGAGGCTTCGCTGCCGCGGCCATTGGCAATCAGGATGTCGGCCTGGCGCAGTTGCGCCGGCAGATAGTCTGGGCCGGTGCCGACCAGGGCGTACTCGCGCAGCGCCGCTTCAGGGTCGTTGCGCTCCTCGCGGATGCGTCCCAGGTTCAGGTGCGCGGCATCGACGTTACTGTCGCGCTCGACCAGCTCTTGCAGGTAGCCCTCGGCTTCGTCCCAGTCTTTGTTTTCCAGGCACACCAACGCCAGCGAGTAACGCAGCTCGTCATCCTCCGGGTACTGCTGGAGCATGCTTTCGAATTCGGCCTTGGCGTCGCCGATGCGATCCTGTTCTACCAAGGTGCGGGCGTAGGTCAGGCGCAGGCGTTTGTCGTCGGGGTTGTCGCGAATGGCCCCGCGCAGCAGCGGCAAGGCCTCCGAACCACGGTCCAAGGCTTGTAGCAGGCGAGCGCGAAGCAGGATCGGGGCGATTTCGCCGTTTTGCGGCGGGTGCGCCTCGAGCAGCGACAGCGCTTCTTCAGCCTTGCCGTCTTGATTGAGCAGCAGCGCCTTGCCGAACACCAGCTGACCGTTATTGGGGTATTTGACCAGCAGCCGTTCGAAGCTTTGCATCAGGCCGTCACGGGTGCTTTGGTCGGTTTCGGCGGCAGACAGGGCGAGGAAGTCGAAGTGAGTATCGCCTTGGCCTTGCAGGACTTTTTCCATGTAGGTCATGGATTCGTCATAACGTCCGGAGCGTGCCAGCTGGATCGCGGCGGCGCGCTGCGCATCGAGGTTCTGCGCGTCATTGCGCGCCCAGATCAACGCGGTATCCAGGGCCGGTTCGTCAGCCCCGAGGTACTCGGCGATGCGGTAGGCGCGTTCGGAAACGGCGGGGTCTTGGGTTTTCTCGGCCTGATCGACGTAGTTGGCCAGGGCGATGTCGAAGCGGTTGCGCTGGCCGGCCAGCTCCGCTACCAGCAGGCTGTAGACGGTTTCCTGCTTGAACGATCCGTACGCCACGGGCTTTTCCTGCTCGGCCTTGGCGGCCACAGGCGACTGCGCCTCGCTGTCTTTCGGGGCCAGGCTCTGGCAGCCCTGGAGCAGGGCGAGGGTAAGCAGCAGTGCGTAGGATCTATTCATAGATGAGGCTTAGAAGTGCTAACCGGCGGTCGGAGCATGATGACACAAGCGCAGTGGCAAACCCACCTGCGAAGGCATGCTGTTCATTTCAGGATGACTGTGTTTGCGGCTGGGTATGGCCGCAATCTATTAGGACAATAGCGAACGGTGGTTGTTCTGAATCCTGCGAAGTAGGACAATTATCGGCTTCACGTCACAACCAGCGACCTTGCATGGCCTTTCTTGCACTTGGTATCAACCATAAGACTGCCTCGGTAGACGTACGCGAGCGCGTGGCGTTTACGCCAGAGCAGCTGGTCGATGCCCTGCAGCAGCTTTGCCGACTGACCGCCAGCCGTGAGGCGGCGATTCTTTCGACCTGCAACCGCAGTGAGCTCTATATAGAGCAGGACCACCTGGCAGCCGATGCCGTGCTGCAATGGCTGGCCGAGTACCATAAGCTTAGCCTCGACGAGCTGCGCGCCAGTGCCTACGTGCACGAAGAGCACGACGCCGTGCGGCATATGATGCGGGTCGCCTCCGGGCTCGACTCGCTGGTGCTTGGCGAGCCGCAGATTCTTGGCCAGATGAAGTCGGCCTACGCCGTCGCTCGCGAGGCTGGCACCATTGGTCCGCTGCTTGGCCGGTTGTTCCAGGCCACCTTCAGCGCCGCCAAGCAGGTGCGCACCGACACCGCGATCGGCGAGAACCCGGTGTCGGTGGCATTTGCCGCAGTTAGCCTGGCCCGGCAGATCTTCAGCGACCTGGGCCGCAGTCAAGCGCTGCTGATCGGTGCTGGCGAGACCATCACCCTGGTCGCCCGCCATCTGCATGAGCAAGGTGTGCGGCGCATCGTGGTGGCCAACCGGACACTGGAGCGCGCCAGTATTCTTGCCGAACAGTTTGGCGCGCATGCCGTGCTGCTGGCCGACATCCCCCAGGAATTGGCCAACAGTGACATCGTTATCAGTTCGACCGCCAGTCAGTTGCCGATCCTTGGCAAAGGGGCGGTGGAAAGCGCCTTGAAACAGCGCCGGCACAAACCGATCTTCATGGTCGACATTGCCGTGCCGCGCGATATCGAGCCAGAAGTTGGCGAATTGGACGACGTCTACCTGTATACCGTCGACGACCTGCACGATGTGGTCGCGGAAAACCTCAAGAGCCGCCAGGGCGCGGCCCAGGCCGCCGAAGAGCTGGTCTCGGTGGGCGCCGAGGATTTCATGGTGCGCCTGCGCGAGCTGGCCGCGGTGGATGTGCTCAAGGCCTACCGCCAGCAGAGCGAACGGCTGCGCGATGAAGAACTGCAAAAGGCCCAGCGCCTGCTGGCCAACGGTGGCAACCCGGAAGATGTGCTGGCCCAGCTGGCTCGCGGTCTGACTAACAAACTTCTGCACGCGCCCAGCGTGCAACTGAAAAAGCTCTCGGCCGAGGGCCGCGTCGATGCGCTGGCCATGGCCCAGGAACTCTTTGCCCTCAATGAGGGCTCCACGGACAAACCCCCGCAATGAAAGCGTCGCTGCTGAACAAACTGGACATTCTCCAGGATCGCTTCGAGGAACTCACCGCCCTGCTGGGCGATGCCGAGGTCATTTCCGACCAGACCCGTTTTCGTGCCTATTCGCGCGAGTACGCCGAAGTCGAGCCGGTGATCACTGCTTTTAAGGAGTGGCGCAAGGTTCAGGACGACCTCGAAGGCGCGCAAGCGCTGCTCAAGGACAGCGACCCGGACCTGCGCGAAATGGCCGTGGAAGAAGTGCGCGAGGCCAAGGAGCAGCTGGCTGCGTTGGAGGTTCAGCTGCAGCGCATGCTGCTGCCCAAGGACCCTAACGACGGGCGCAACGTGTTCCTGGAAATCCGCGCTGGCACCGGCGGTGACGAGGCGGCGATTTTCTCCGGCGATCTGTTCCGCATGTACTCGCGCTACGCCGAAAAACGCGGCTGGCGCCTGGAGATTCTCTCCGAGAACGAGGGCGAGCACGGCGGCTACAAGGAAATCATCGCCCGGGTCGAAGGCGACAATGTCTACGCCAAGCTCAAGTTCGAGTCGGGCGCGCATCGCGTGCAGCGCGTGCCAGAGACCGAGTCGCAGGGGCGTATCCACACCTCGGCGTGTACCGTGGCGGTACTGCCCGAGCCGGATGAGCAGGTGGCGATCGAGATCAACCCGGCCGACCTGCGTGTCGACACCTACCGTGCCTCTGGCGCCGGTGGTCAGCACATCAACAAGACCGACTCGGCAATCCGCATTACCCACTTGCCCACCGGGATCGTGGTCGAGTGCCAGGAAGAGCGCTCGCAGCACAAGAACCGTGCTCGCGCCATGTCCTGGTTGTCGGCCAAGCTCAACGACATTCAGACCAGCGCCGCGCAGAACGCGATTGCCAGCGAGCGCAAGCTGCTGGTCGGCTCCGGTGACCGCTCCGAGCGGATCCGCACCTACAACTATCCACAGGGCCGAGTCACCGATCACCGCATCAACCTGACCCTGTACTCGCTCGACGACATCCTCGCCGGTGGCGTCGAAGCCGTGATCGAACCGTTGCTGGCCGAGTACCAGGCCGATCAATTGGCCGCCCTGGGGGAATAATGACCATCATCGCCAGCCTGCTGCGCAACGCGCAGCTGCCCGACTCCCCGACCGAACGGCTGGATGCCGAGCTGCTGCTGGCTGCCGCCCTGGGCAAGTCGCGCAGCTACCTGCACACCTGGCCCGAGCGAATCGTCAGCAGCGAGGCGGCGCAAGTGTTCGCCGATTTCCTCAGCCGCCGTCGCGCCGGTGAGCCGGTGGCGTACATCCTCGGTCAGCAGGGCTTCTGGAAGCTCGACCTGGAAGTGGCGCCGCATACCCTGATTCCCCGTCCAGACACCGAGCTGCTGGTGGAAACTGCCCTTGAATTGCTGCCTGCGACCCCCGCACGAATGCTCGATTTGGGCACCGGCACGGGCGCCATCGCCCTGGCCCTGGCTAGCGAGCGACCGGCTTGGCAGGTGATGGCAGTGGACCGTATCGATGAGGCGGTGGCCCTGGCCGAGCGCAACCGCCAGCGTCTGCAGCTGAACAATGTCCACGTGCGCACCAGCCACTGGTACGACGCCCTGGACGGCGAACGTTTTGACCTGATCATCAGTAACCCGCCCTACATCCGTGCCGAAGATCCGCACCTGGTGGCTGGCGATGTCCGCTTCGAACCGACCAGTGCCTTGGTGGCGGGCCAGGACGGGCTGGATGATCTGCGCGTCATCATTGCCCAGGCCCCAGGACACTTGCTGCCGGGCGGCTGGCTGCTGCTCGAACACGGCTACGATCAGGCCGCAGACGTGCGTGAGTTGCTCAGCCAGCAGGGTTTCGGTGACGTTTGCAGCCGGATTGACCTGGGCGGCCATGAGCGCATCTCCTTGGGGCGCCTGCCATGCTGAGTGACCAGGAGCTGCTGCGTTACAGCCGGCAGATCCTGCTGGCCCAGGTCGACATCGACGGCCAGTTGCGGCTCAAGCAAAGCAAGGCGCTGGTGGTCGGCGTGGGCGGGCTCGGCTCGCCGGTCGCGCTCTATCTCGCGGCAGCGGGTGTCGGCGAACTGCACCTGGCTGACTTCGATACGGTCGACCTGACCAACCTGCAGCGCCAGATCATCCACGACACCGACAGCGTTGGCCTGGGCAAGGTGGATTCGGCGATCAAGCGCTTGCAGGCGATCAATCCTGAAATCACGCTGGTCGCTCATCGCCAGGCGCTGGATGAAGATTCGCTGTCCGCTGCGGTGGCAGCGGTCGACCTGGTGCTGGACTGTTCCGACAATTTCACCACCCGTGAGGCGGTCAACGCCGCTTGCGTGGCGGCTGGCAAGCCACTGGTCAGTGGGGCGGCGATTCGTCTGGAGGGGCAGCTTTCGGTATTCGATCCGCGCCGGGAAAACAGCCCGTGCTACCACTGCCTGTATGGCCATGGTAGCGAAGCCGAACTGACTTGCAGTGAAGCCGGCGTGATCGGCCCCTTGGTGGGGCTGGTGGGCAGCCTGCAAGCGCTAGAGGCATTGAAGCTGCTCGCCGGCTTTGGCGAGCCATTGGTCGGCCGGCTGCTGCTGATCGACGCGCTGAGCACGCGCATGCGCGAGCTCCGGGTCAAGCGCGACCCTGCGTGTGCAGTGTGCGGCACTCGCCATGGCTGATCGTTCGGCGCCAGTGGGCGTGATGGATTCGGGGGTCGGCGGTCTGTCGGTACTCGCCGAGATCCAGCGCCTGCTGCCCAACGAGTCGCTGTTGTATGTGGCTGACAGCGGGCATGTGCCGTATGGCGAAAAGTCTCCCGATTACATCCGCCAGCGCTTGCGCCATATCGCCGGGTTCTTCCAGCAGCAAGGCGCCAAGGCCATGGTTCTGGCCTGCAACACGGCTACCGTGGCCGCAGTGGCCGACCTGCGCGAGCTGTATCCCAGCTGGCCGCTGGTGGGCATGGAGCCTGCGGTCAAGCCCGCTGCTGCGGCGACCCGCTCGGGCGTGGTCGGGGTGCTGGCCACCACCGGCACCCTGCAGAGTGCCAAGTTCGCCGCCTTGCTCGATCGCTTTGCCAGTGATGTACGGGTAATCACCCAGCCATGTCCGGGCCTGGTCGAGTGCATCGAGGCGGGCGACTTGTTCAGCCCCCAATTGCGCCAGCTGCTGGCTGGCTACGTGCAGCCGCTGCTCAGTGCCGGCTGCGATACCTTGATTCTCGGTTGCACCCACTACCCCTTCTTGCGTCCACTGCTGGCCGAAATGGTGCCGGCTGATGTGGCGATCATCGACACCGGCGCTGCGGTGGCGCGGCAGCTGCAACGGCTACTGGCCGAGCGCCAGTTGCTGGCCGACGGCCCGGCCCGCGATACGGTGTTCTGGAGCAGTGCTGATCCGGAAAATCTGAGAAAAATCCTGCCGTTGCTGTGGAAGAAGTCCGACAGTGTGCAAAGCTTTTCGATGTAAAAAAAGTGTGAAAAGCCACGAAGAAAGCTGAACTATCGTACAACTGCCGATTTCTATTGTTGTGCCTGTGAGGGCGAAACACTAACAACAGCATCAGGAAAAAGGACGTTTCTCATGAAGAAACTGCTTGGTTTGGTGGCGGCTGCCGCCTTGACTGTGGGGCACTTGGGCGCGGCGCAGGCCGCTGATGTTTCTTTCTCGGTGGGGCAGACTGGCGATTCGACCATGGTCTACCGGTTGGGTCTGCAATCGAACTGGGATGCAAGCTGGTGGCAGACCAGTGTCGGTCGCCTGACTGGCTATTGGGATGGGGCGTACACCTACTGGGATGGCGATCAGACCGCGAGCAACCATAGCCTGTCGTTCGCGCCGGTATTCGTCTACGAGTTTGCCGGGGACTCGGTCAAGCCGTACATCGAAGCGGGAATCGGCGTGGCGGCGTTCTCCAGCACCGAACTTGAAAGCAATGAGCTGGGTTCGTCCTTCCAGTTCGAGGACCGCATCGGCTTTGGTTTGCGCTTTGCCGGCGGGCATGAGATTGGCGTGCGCGCCATTCATTATTCCAACGCCGGTATCAAGCAACCCAACGATGGGGTTGAGAGCTATAGCCTGCACTACCGCATGGCACTTTAGGTTTGCTGGGGCCGCTTTGCGGCCCTTGTTGCCTACCGTGGCAACGGCCAAAGGCTGTTGAGGCTCAGAGCCTCTAGCACCAATTCAGGTTCACGCTTGGGCAGGCTGGCCAGCAATACTTGCGCAGCAGTCTGCGCCGTCCACTGTTCAGGCACCGCCTGGGCCAGCGTCACCGGCGCTTTCAACGACTGCGGCGCTACTAGCGTCAGATCGATACCCAGATCCTGCAATACCTGGCGCTGCTCGCGGAACCAGTGCGGGGGGCTGTTGAAACCGCTCAGTGGCTGATTGGGTTCATACAGTTGCATCGCCGAGTAACGACTGAGGATAGCCATGACCTGTGCAGCATCGCCCTTGGTCAGCAAGGGCAGGGCAGCGGCCAGGCAATTGGCACTGGCTTGCAGGTTACTGGTTACGATGCTTTGGAACAGGTCGGTATCCGGCAGATCATCCGCCAGGTAGTCGCAGGTGCCGGCATTGATGAGCAAACCATCCAGCGATCCCCACGCCGCCTGCAGCTGTGTAACGGCGGCCTGCGCCTGCGAACTGTCATGCAACTGCCCAGGTAAAAGCAGCAGGCGTTCGCCGTAGTGGCTGGCCAAGCCTGTGAGCTCCTGGCTTTGTATGCCACTGGCGGCGACCCGATGCCCCTGCTCGAGCAATCCGCTCACCAGAGCTATACCGAGTCCATTGGTCGCACCGGTCACCCAGAAACTGCGTGAGTTATTCAAGATACTGCCCCCTGATCCTGCCAGCCGGCCAAGCCTTTGAAGGCTTCCAATGCGCGCTGGCGACTACTAGCGAGATCGACAATCGGACTCTGGTAAGAGTTTGTAGCAAATAGATCGGCAGACTTCACGGGCAAATGAATAGTTTTTTCATTTAGGCCCTTCAATTGAGGGAGCCAATGGCGAATGAAGCGCCCCTTGGGGTCGAAGCGTTGCGATTGGGTGACCGGATTGAAGATGCGGAAATACGGCACGGAGTCGGTTCCAGTCGATGCGCTCCATTGCCAGCCGCCGTTGTTGGCTGCCAGGTCGCCGTCGATCAAGTGACGCATGAAGTAGCGCTCGCCCTGGCGCCAGTCGATCAATAAATTCTTGCTCAGGAACATGGCGACGATCATCCGTAAGCGATTGTGCATCCAGCCGGTTTCCAGCAGTTGGCGCATGGCGGCGTCGATCAGTGGGAAACCGGTACGTCCTTCCTGCCAGGCCTTCAAGTCTTCAGGGGCATCACGCCACGGCAGCGCTTCGGTATGCGCACGGAAGGGGCGATGGCGCGACACCTGTGGATAACCCACCAGGATGTGCTTGTAGAATTCGCGCCAGAGCAGCTCGTTGATCCAGGTCTGAACCCCGCTGCTGCCACTGTCGAGCTCGCCGTGGTTGGCGGACAGGGCGGCGTGCAGGCATTGGCGTGGCGAAATCACCCCGGCGGCCAGATACGGTGAGAGCTGGCTGGTGCCAGGTTCGGCAGGCAGGTCACGCAGCTGCGGGTAATCCTCGACCACGTCCTCGATAAAGGCCGCCAAGCGGCGCTGCGCCTCGGCTTCGCCGGCGGGCCAATGCTCGCGCAGGGTGAGCGGGGGCGCCTCGAAACCCTCGATCTGGTGTGGGATGGGGTCATTGGCGATGGCTAAGGGCGCCTGGGCGTTGACCTTGTGCGCCAGCGCTGGCAGGCCATGATGCAATCGCTCCAGGCAGGCGCGCTTGAATTGGCCGAACACTTGGAAGTAGTGCCCGCTGCGGGTCAGGACTGTGCCAGGGCGCAGCAGCAGTTGATCAAGGTAGGTCGATGTGGATACTGCGGACTGATCCAGCAGGGCTTGCGCGGCCTCGTCGCGTCGCTGTTCATTGATGCCGTACTCCTCGTTCCAGTGCACGGCCTCTACCTGGTGCTCACGGCAGACCTCAAGCAGCACGTGCGGCACCTGCTGCCAGGTCGCGGTCTTGCGGATCAGCAAGGGGATGTTCAGTTGTTCCAGCGAGTGGCGCAGCTCGCGCAGGTTGCGCAGCCAGAAATCGACCTTGCACGGCGCGTCGTCATGTTCCAGCCATTGGCCGGGGCTGGCGATCCACAGGGCAACGGTCGGCCCACGCGCACAGGCGGCACTCAGGGCGCTGTTGTCATCTATTCGCAGGTCGCTGCGCAGCCAGATCAGTTGCATGAGTGAGTCATCTCTGTGATTGCTGCAGGAGGCGCAAGGCCGCCTGCGGAGTGTCGAACAACAACAGCTGCGGCAGTGCCAAGGCATGCAACTGGGCCTCATGGAGGGAGACTGTCTCGCCGCCCAGGAGTTTTACCCCGTCGATGCCCTGCAAGGTGCGCTCCAGCGCCACCAGATCGATACGCGGGCCCAGGTGCAGCAGCAGGGCACGTGGTTGCCACTGATTGATCGCGCGTAGCAGTTGCGCGCCACTGACCGGCTGCTCTAGCACTTCGACCGGATAGCCGCTGCTGCTCAGCAACCAGGCGCACAGCCACAACTGGGCATCGAAGGGACGCTCGCTGTCGACGGCCAGCAGGATTGGGCTGCCTTGCAGTTGCTGATTGTCGTGGTAGACCCGCGCCCCCAGCTTGCTGCGCAGCCAGGTGTGGAAGAACGCTTGCTCCAACCGTGCGTTGAAGTGGGTTTGCCAACGCCGTGCGAGGCTGTGCAGCAGCGGCATCAGCAGCTGCTCGCAGAGGGTGATCGCCGGGTACAGCGCCATGGCCTGGTTGAGCTGGTGGTCAAGGGGGCGATGGGCGAGCATGCCAATCGCCTCGATCAGCGCCTGTTCACGGCTCTGCCAATCGCCTACGGGGGCGATGCTTGGCGCGCGCTCGAGCAGCTCGCGGACCTGCCCCACCGAAGCGCCGCGTTCCAGCCAACTGAGGATGGTCTGCACGCGCTCGACTTGCTCCTCAGGATACAACCGGTGCCCCTTGGCGGTGCGCTGCGGCTTGAGCAGCCCGTAACGTCGCTCCCAGGCGCGCAGGGTGACCGGGTTGACGCCAGTGCGGCGCGCCAGCTCGCCAATGGCCAGCAGGGTTTCAGACGGCATTGCGCAATCCCAGGCTTTCGGGATGTGGCTGTAGATAGGTTTGCTGGTTCAAGTACGGATCCGGATGATTGCGCAGGTGGTGTTTGAGCAAGGTGAGCGGCACTACAAGCGGCACGATGCCTTGCTGGTACTGGCCGATCACTTGCTGCAGTTCGGCGCGGTCGTCACTGCCTAGTGCGCCGCGCAGGTAACCACTCAAGTGCTGCAGCACATTGCCGTGGGTGCCACGGCTGGCGCAGCGGCGCAAGGCCTGCATCAACTGGCTGAAGTAATCGGCACCGACGGTCTGCGGGTCGTCATCACGGCGCAGATTGCCCAGCAACCGCCCGAGCTGACGATAGGCCAGCGGGTTGTTGGCCATCAGCAGGTATTTGTAGCGTGAATGGAAACGGATCAAGGCCCCGCGAGTGAGCCCTTCGGCAAGTTGTTGCTGCCAGTCGGCATAGGCATAGACGCGGCTGATGAAGTTTTCCCGAAGCACCGGATCATGCAGGCGGCCTTCTTCCTCCACAGGTAGATCGGGGCGGCGCGCGCAGAACTCATCGGCGTAGGCGCCACGTCCGCCTTTGGTCGAAGGATGGCCGTTGTCCTGGTACACCTTGACCCGCTCCAGGCCGCAGGAGGGCGACTTCTGCATGAAGATGTAGCCGCAGATATCATCGAGCTCAGTGGCCATCTGTTCGCCGTAAGCGCGCAGCGGGCCGGACAGGTCCATCCCGGGGTTGCGGGTAGCGACCACTTCAGGTCGCTGCGGATCGCCCACCAGGCGGATAGGATCGCGCGGCACGCCCAGGCCGATGGCCACTTCCGGGCACAGTGGCACCCAATCGAAATGCGCCTCGAAAGCTTTGAGGCACAGCTCGGAAGCCTTGTGGCCTGCGTTGTAGCGCACGCTATGACCGAGCAGGCAGGCACTGATACCGATGCGGGGTTTCGACGAGGCGTTCATTCGCTGTCTCCGGAAAACTTGTACACTGGCGTATCTTATGTACAAGTCTATTCCAGCACAGCCATAAACTTATGCAAACAATTATTTCTGTATAGGTTGCCCGGTTGCTTAGTCCAGGTGCTCCAGCAGTCGTCTGGCCGCCTCTTGCCCGCTCAGCCAAGCGCCCTCGACCCGCCCCGACAGGCACCAGTCGCCACAGGCATACAAGCCCAGGTCGGCATCGGCCAACGCGCCCCATTCATGGTTGCCCGCGGGTCGTGCGTAGAGCCAGCGGTGGGCCAGGGCGAACGAGGGCGCGGGGACCACGCAGCCAACCAGTTCGGCGAACTCACCCCACAACTGCTCGATCACGGCCTCCTTGCTCAGGTCGATATGCTGCTTGCTCCAGTCTGAAGTGGCATGCAGTACCCAGGTATCCAACTGCTCGTCGCGGCCTGGCTTGCTACGGTTGCGGGCTAGCCAGTCGAGCGGATTGTCCTGTACGAAGCAGCCTTGCATCGGCGTATCGAGTGGCGTTTCGAAGGCCAGGGCAATCGCCCAGGTCGGCTCCATTTGCACGCCAGCGGCAACCGCGGCCAGTTTTGGCGTGGCGGCCAGCAAAGGCGTAGCCTGAGGCGCGGGCACAGCGATCACCACGCGGCTGAACGGGCCATGGCTACAGCCTTCGGTGTCCTGCAGATGCCAGTACTGCTTGCCGCGAAATACCTCGGCGATGCGGCAGCCGAAGTTGACCGTGACATCCTTGAGCAGGCCGCGGGTGATCGCGCTCATGCGTGGCACGCCAACCCAACGGGTCTGTTCGTCGGGGGAGGGGGTTAGCTCGCCGTCGCGGTAGTTGTACAGCTGCGGCTTCCACTGCTCGGCCCAGCCGGCAGCCACCCACTGCTGTACCTGCTCGACGAAGCGTCGGTCGCGGGCGGTGAAGTATTGGGCGCCCAGGTCCAGCGCGCCAGCTTCGCTGCGCTTGCTGGCCATGCGCCCACCGCTGCCATGGCCTTTGTCGAACAGGTGGACGGTCTGCCCGGCCTTTTGCAAGGCCTGGGCTGCGGAAAGGCCGGCGATCCCGGCACCGATGATGGCAATAGGTACTGTCATGATGGCCTCTTCGAACCTTGCTATAAGCAGATTACGCGGTCAGGCAAACCTGTACAATGCACAATGTTTGTATAAGGTTATTCCGCTCGATAGGCTAGGTTGGCCTATGTTTATCCGAGAGCGTTCGGTCAAAAAAGTGCCTTGATCTTAAAAATAGACCACGGCCGCCCTCTGCGAGGACACAGCCATGCATATATTGCTGACCGGCGGTACTGGCTTGATCGGCCAGCACCTTTGCCAGTTCTGGATAAACCAGGGCCATCGCCTGACTGTCTGGAGCCGCCGCCCGGAACAGGTGCCTAGATTGTGTGGTTCGGGCGTGCGCGGGATCGCCCGTCTAGATGACCTGGCCGCAGATGATGTGGTCGATGTGGTGGTCAATCTGGCCGGCGCGCCGATTGCCGATCGGCCATGGACCGCTGCCCGGCGCCACCTGCTGTGGGCCAGCCGGATTACCCTCACCGAGCAGTTGCTGGGCTGGCTGGAGCAGCGTCAGCAGCGCCCACAGGTGTTGATTTCTGGCTCCGCTGTCGGCTGGTATGGTGATGGTGGCGAGCGTGAGCTGACCGAGGCGTCGCCGCCGGTCAAGGAAGATTTCGCCAGCCAGCTGTGCATCGCCTGGGAGGAAACCGCGCAGCGTGCGCAGGCCCTGGGCATTCGCGTGGTGCTGGTGCGCACGGGGTTGGTGCTGGCCAGTGATGGCGGCTTTTTGTCGCGTCTGCGCGTGCCGTTCAAACTCGGCCTGGGCGGGCCTCTGGGCGATGGTCGGCAATGGATGCCGTGGGTTCATATAGACGACCAGGTCGCCCTGATTGATTTTCTCTTGCGGCACAACGACGCCAGCGGTCCTTATAATGCCTGCGCGCCAGAGCCAGTACGCAACCGCGAGTTCGCCAAGCGCCTGGGCAAGGCCCTGCACCGCCCGGCTCGCTTGCCGGTGCCGGCGCTGCTGCTCAAGGCCGGGCTGGGCGAGCTGTCGACCTTGCTGCTTGGCGGTCAGCGTGCGCGCCCGGTGCGCTTGCTGGCGGCGGGTTTCACGTTCCGCTTCAACGATCTGCAATCGGCGCTGGACAACCTGTCCAGCCGCCTCTGACATAGGACGCTGCATGACCGATCACGCTCTGCTGCTGGTCAACCTGGGTTCGCCGGCTTCAACCTCGGTGGCCGACGTGCGCCGCTACCTCAATCAGTTCCTGATGGACCCCTACGTGATAGACCTGCCGTGGCCAGTGCGGCGCTTGCTGGTGTCGCTGATCCTGGTCAAGCGCCCGGAACAGTCGGCCCATGCCTACGCCTCGATCTGGTGGGATGAGGGTTCTCCGCTGGTGGTGCTGACCCGCCGCCTGCAAGCGGCGATGGTCGACCATTGGCCGCATGGTCCGGTGGAAATGGCCATGCGCTATGGCCAGCCGGCACTGCCCGATGTGCTCGCTCGATTGGCCGCGCAAGGCGTGCGCAAGGTGACCTTGGCGCCCCTGTATCCACAGTTCGCCGACAGCACGGTGACCACGGTTGTCGAACAGGCCAAGCAGACCATTGCCGAGCGCCAGTTGCCGCTTGAAATGCGCGTGCTGCAGCCATTCTATGACCAGCCAAGCTACATCGATGCCTTGGTCGCCAGTGCCAAACCGCACCTTGAGCAGCCCTACGATCACCTGCTGCTGAGCTTCCACGGCTTGCCCGAGCGCCACCTGAAGAAGCTTGACCCAACCGGCAGGCATGATTTCCAGGCGGCTGATTGCTGCAAGGATGCCAGCGCCGAGATGCGCGCCGTGTGTTACCGCGGCCAGTGCCTGGCGACGGCCAAGGCTTTTGCGCAAAAGATGGGCATTGCCGATGGCAAGTGGTCGGTGTCGTTCCAGTCACGGTTGGGCCGAGCCAAGTGGATCGAGCCGTATACCGAGACGCGCCTGGATGAATTGGCCAAGGCGGGCGTGAAGAAGCTGCTGGTGATGTGCCCGGCGTTTGTCGCGGACTGCATCGAGACGCTGGAGGAGATCGGTGATCGCGGGCGTGAGCAGTTTATTGAGGCAGGTGGCGAGGAGTTGGTCCTGGTGCCTTGCCTGAATGATCACCCGGAGTGGGTGAAGGTGTTGGCGGGGATGTGCGAAAAGGCCTGAACGCTGATTCGGATATTAAGCGCAACGCGGGAGCGGGCTTGCCCCGCGATAGCATGACTCCAGGCAGCTTGATTGCCCGCAAGTACGCTATCGCGGGACAAGCCCGCTCCCACGTTGTGCGAAGTCAGTGATCAATCAGGGCAACTGATCATCCATCTTCTTGTTCTTCCAACCATCATTGCCCGGCAGCAACAGGTTCAGGGCAATGGCCACCACGGCGCACAGGGCGATGCCCTTCAGGCCCCAATCGTCAGGGCCGTCGCCGCTGCCGATCAGCACGCCGCCGATACCGAACACCAGGGTCACCGAAACGATCACCAGGTTGCGAGCCTCGCCCAGGTCGATCTTGTGGCGGATCATGGTGTTCATGCCCACCGCAGCAATCGAACCGAATAGCAGGCACAGAATGCCGCCCATCACGGGCACCGGAATGCTCTGCAGCAGTGCTCCGAACTTGCCGATGAAGGCCAGGGTGATGGCGAAAATCGCCGCCCAGGTCATGATCTTCGGATTGTAGTTCTTGGTCAGCATCACCGCGCCAGTCACTTCGGCGTAGGTGGTGTTGGGTGGGCCGCCGAACAGGCCGGCAGCGGTCGTGGCCAAGCCATCGCCGAGCAGGGTGCGGTGCAGGCCGGGCTTTTTCAGGTAGTCGCGACCGGTCACGCTACCCACGGCAATCACCCCGCCGATGTGTTCGATCGCTGGCGCCAGAGCAACCGGCACAATGAACAGAATGGCCTGCCAGTTGAAAGCCGGAGCGGTGAAGTTAGGCAGCTCAAGCCACGGCGCGGCAGCGATCTTGGCAGTGTCGACCACGCCAAAGGCGAACGACAGGGCAAAGCCCACCAGTACGCCCGAGATGATCGGCACCAGGCGGAAGATACCCTTGCCGAACACTGCCACGATCAAAGTGGTGAGCAGCGCCGGCATCGAAATCAGCATCGCGGTCTTGTACGGCATCAACGCCACGCCGTCACCGCCCTTGCCCATGGCCATGTTGGCGGCAATCGGTGCCATGGCCAGGCCAATGGAAATGATCACTGGGCCGATCACTACTGGCGGCAGCATGCGGTCGATGAAACCAGTGCCCTTGATCTTCACCATCAAGCCCATGAAGGTGTAGACGAAGCCAGCCGCCATCACCCCGCCCATGGTCTCGGCCAGGCCGAACTGACCCTTGGCGAGAATGATCGGAGTGATGAAGGCGAAGCTGGAGGCGAGGAACACCGGTACCTGACGGCCAGTCACCAGCTGGAACAGCAAGGTGCCGATACCGGCGGTGAACAGCGCCACGTTAGGATCGAGGCCGGTGATCAGCGGCATCAGCACCAGCGCGCCGAATGCCACGAAGAGCATCTGCGCGCCCGAGACGACCTGGCGCCAGAGCGGGTCGTTGAAGCCGTCCTGCATGGTCAGGCGTCCTTCTGCTTGGTGCCGAAGATCTTGTCTCCAGCGTCGCCCAGGCCAGGGATGATGTAGCCATGTTCGTTCAGGCACTGGTCGATCGACGCGGTGTAGATGCTCACATCCGGGTGAGCCTGTTCGACCGTGGCGATCCCTTCGGGGGCGGCCACCAGGACCATCGCGCGGATTTCCTTGCAACCGGCTTTTTTCAGCAGGTCGATGGTGGCGACCATCGAGGCGCCGGTCGCCAGCATTGGGTCGATGATCAGCGCCAGGCGCTGGTTGATATCGGGGGCGAGCTTTTCCAGGTAGGTGTGTGCTTCGAGGGTTTCCTCGTTGCGCGCAACGCCCACGGCGCTGACCTTGGCACCTGGGATCAGGCTGAGGACGCCGTCGAGCATGCCGATGCCGGCGCGCAGGATTGGCACTACAGTGATCTTCTTGCCGGCGATTTTCTCGACCTGGACTTTACCGCTCCAGCCGTCGATTTCGTAGGATTCCAGCGGCAGGTCTTGAGTGGCTTCGTAGGTCAGGAGCGCGCCGACTTCCTGGGCGAGTTCGCGAAAATTCTTGGTGCTGATGTCGGCACGGCGCATCAGGCCGAGCTTGTGGCGGATCAGCGGATGGCGGATCTCACGAGTAGGCATAGGGGAGGGCTCCGGGAGGCGGGCAAAAAAACCGCGCTAGATTAATCTATTCAGCCTGAGCTGTCGTCTGGTCATTCAGCACGTTAGTCCATAAACGCTTGATCTGGGACGAGCGGATGCGTACCTTTGCCCGCTTTTCCAATTCCGACCCCCTTGGAGAGCGCCATGTCCGCCGATCTCGAGCACATCCGTCAAGTCATGCGCGAGGCAGACTGCCTGTACAACGAAGCCGAAGTAGAGGCCGCTATCGCCAAGGTCGGCGAGCAGATCTGCCAAGAGCTGCACGACAAGAACCCGGTAGTGTTCTGTGTGATGAACGGCGGCCTGATCTTTGCGGGCAAGCTGCTGACTCACTTGCAGTTCCCGCTGGAAGCCTCGTACCTGCACGCCACCCGCTATCGCAACAAGACCAGCGGCGGCGAGCTGTTCTGGAAGGCCAAGCCAGAAGTGTCGTTCATCGACCGTGACGTGCTGATCGTCGATGACATCCTCGACGAAGGTCACACCCTCAGCGCCATCATCGACTTCTGCAAGCACGCAGGTGCGCGCTCGGTGTACACCGCCGTGTTGATCGACAAGGACCACGACCGCAAGGCCAGCCCTGACCTGAAGGCCAACTACGTCGGCCTGCCGTGCGTCGATCGCTACATCTTCGGTTACGGCATGGACTACAAAGGCTACTGGCGCAACGCCAATGGCATCTTTGCCGTAAAAGGCCTGTAAGGCTCTGTTGGCCCTATCGCGCTGCCGCTGTCAAAGCCGGCTTGCCCCGCGATAGGGCCAGTACAGGCAAACCGCTCATGCTAGAGTGCCCCTTCATGCCAAGGAGCCTCACATGCGTGCGTTTATCCCCCTTCTGCTGGCGGTGAGCTTGCCGTTGTCCGCGGCGCCATTGCACAGCCAGTTCCTCCCGCCCGATGACCAGTCCCTGCGCCAGGAAGCGCCGACCGGCCAGCAATTGCTGCAGGTCACCGACTACTCGGTGGTGGTGGGCGCCCAGCGTCAGTCCGACCAGCAGCCAATCCCGATTACCGCTTCATTGCAGATGCGCCTCAAGGGCAAGCCCCTGAGCAAGGGCGCGACCATCAGCCAAGTGCTGCTCAGCTTCGATGGCGAGGGTGGCAAGAGCCTGAAGAAGCCGGTGTACGACGACAAGACCCGCACCCTGACCTTGAACTATCCGCTCGCTGACTACCGGGTGATCATGGATCTGCTGCGCAACGAGACGCTTTATGTGCAGTTTCTGACCTACGCCAATGGCCATATCTGGGCCGATCTGCACACCGGTACCGTACGTACGCGTTGAGGCTTGCGCGCTGCGAGGGGTAAACTGCCGGCCTTCGAAATTCCGTGATGGTCCAGTTGGAGTCGGCAATGCGTAAAGACAAGAAGCAGGTGATTGGTGACGAGATCAGCGACGACTACATCAAGTCGTTCCTTCAGTTCGAGCCGGCCGATGGCGTGACCTCGCCGTCTGTGCACAAGCTGGTCAAGGCTTACCGTGGCCTGCGCATTGACGACTTCGAGCGTTTTGTCGGTTTCTTCGTCGAGGCCGGTTTGGACCTGGACGGTAAAGACGAGCATGGCCAGACCTTCGTCGAGCAGATTGCCGATCAGCGCAATGCGCCTGAGTACATCGAGATCATCAACAACGCCCGTGGTTGATTCTGATCGCGCGGCGGCCTGCTGAGCCAGGGGCTGCAAAGCAGCCCACCATGAAAAATCGCAGGCACAAAAAAACGCCCCAAGGGGTAATGCCAGTCAGTTAAGCGAATTGGGGCTGCTTTGCAGCCCTTCGCGGGCAAGCCCGCTCCCACAGGATTGCGCAGATTCTCAAGCTTGCGCTGTTCCTGTGGGAGCGGGCTTGCCCGCGAAGGGCCGCCAAGCGGCCCCATTTAGAGGCGATGAAACGCTAACTGACTGGCATTACCCCAAGGGGCGTTTTTTCGTTTCAGCCAGCTCAGGCGTAATGCTGAGCCGGGCTGCTTTCCACCATTTCCAACGCTTCGTCGTTGTAGGCGCTGATCTTGCGGTACAGCGCGGCGTCGGTAGCCAGGACCTTCTCGCGAGCCGGGAAGATTTCCTTGAGCTTGGCCGCCCAGGCACCCTTGGCCTGCTCGGGGAAGCAGCGCTCGATCAGCTCAAGCATGATCGAGACGGTCACCGAAGCACCTGGGGAGGCGCCCAGCAGTGCCGCCAGGCTGCCGTCCTGGGCCGAGACCAGCTCGGTACCAAACTGCAGTACGCCGCCTTTCTTCGGGTCTTTCTTGATGATCTGCACGCGCTGGCCCGCCACTTCCAGGCGCCAGTCCTCGGCCTTGGCCTCGGGGTAGAAGCGGCGCAGCGACTCGAGGCGTTGCTCCATCGACTGCATCACTTCGCTGACCAGGTACTTGGTCAGGTCCATGTTGTCGCGCGCTACCGCCAGCATCGGGCCGATGTTGCCCATGCGTACCGACAGCGGCAGGTCGAAGAACGAACCGTGCTTGAGGAACTTGGTAGTGAAACCGGCGTAAGGTCCGAACAGCAGCGATTTCTTGCCATCGACCACGCGAGTGTCCAAGTGCGGCACGGACATCGGCGGGGCGCCGACCGCAGCCTGGCTGTAGACCTTGGCCTGGTGCTGCTTGACGATTTCCGGGTTGTCGCAACGCAGCCACTGGCCGCTGACCGGGAAGCCGCCGAAGCCTTTGCTCTCTGGGATGCCCGAGGCTTGCAGCAGCGGCAGTGCCGCGCCGCCGGCGCCGAGGAAGACAAAGCGGGCGTCGACTTCACGGGTGCTGCCGCTGTTGACGTCCTTGATGCTGACCGTCCAGCCGCTGCCGTTACGGCGCAGGCCGATGACCTTCTTGCTGTACTTGACCTGGGTGTCCGGGCTGTTGCCCAGCAGCTTGAGCAGCTTGTTGGTCAGGGCGCCGAAGTTGACGTCGGTGCCTTTCAATACGCGGGTGGCGGCGATGTGCTGGTCAGCCGGACGGCCGGGCATCATCAACGGCATCCAGTCGTTCATTACCGCCTTGTCTTCGGTGTATTCCATCTCAGCGAAGGCGTGGTGCTGCTTGAGCAGCTCGAAACGCTTCTTGAGGAAGGACACGCCCTTGTCACCTTCGACGTAGCTCAGGTGTGGCACGGGGTTGATGAACGCACGCGGCGAGCCGAAGCTGCCTTTCTTGCTCAAATAAGCCCAGAACTGGCGCGAAACCTCGAACTGGGTATTGATGTGCACGGCCTTCTTGATGTCGATGCTGCCATCGGCGGCCTGCGGCGTATAGTTCAGCTCACACAGGCCGGCGTGACCGGTCCCGGCGTTGTTCCAAGGGTTGGAGCTTTCCGCAGCCCCGGAGTCCATCGCTTCGACGACCTCCAGTTTGAGGGCCGGGTCGAGCTCTTTGAGCAGTACGGCCAGGGTGGCACTCATGATGCCCGCGCCTACCAGTACTACATCAACCGATTCGTTCTGCGCCATTTAACGCGTCTCCACAATCTACAGCACCTAATTGACAGCATAGGATCCCTGGGGTTGCCAGGTTCGCCATGTCCGACTCTTCGCAGTTCTTGCAACTTCCGCGGACACCGCCAATCAGTCTCAGGGTTCATCTATTGAACGCTGTTGCCGCGGGTGCGGCAATTCGACTTATGGTCAAGGCATCCGACGTGCGTTATGGACCGGCCTCAGTTACTCATCGAGGATGAGCGAAGTTGCCGGCCATTAGGGGCCGTTCGGGACACATCTGCCGCTTTTGCACATGCCAGACTGTTCATTTTGCTCGCCACACTCTTGTGAAGTTGTGAAAACCCGTTTTTCCACGCTCTTTTGGAGACGTGAACCTCAAAAAGGGACTGCGCGATGGCAACCCACAGGTTCATGCAAAGCAGAAGGCCAGAAAAAGCAGGCACGACAGCCGATGCAAGACCTGAAGTGGAAGGCTCTCTGTGGGCGAGGCGGTGAAGGTGCCGGGGTCAATCGGCAGGTGCGGGGCCCGATCAGGAGACGTCCTTATAATCGGGGGGAGATTATAACGATGTCGCGGGCAGAAAGGTCGTTAATCGCGGTTTTTATTGCAGCGTTTGTCAGGCTGGCAGGCTGCGTTGCTGCCAGTGACGGCTTGCGCGGGCGCAAACTCGGGCGCTGGAAGGCAGTGGTTGGCCCAGCCAAGCCAGTTTGGCTTCGCTGACCTGGACCCAGCCACTGCCCGCTGGAGGCTGGCCGCAGTGCTTGAATGCCAGGCATTTTCCGTCGCAGTCCAGGCGAGCATAGGTAAGGTGGCGCGGGCGGTGGAAGAGCAAGGTCCAGAGCGAGGCCATGGCGGTTGAGTCCTATTCGAGGGGGCTGGCGCTAGGATAAGGGCTCAGCCATGAAAGCATTGTGACAAGCGGATTTAGCCGATGGCTGGCCCTTGTGGGGCTGGGTATACTGTGGGCCTTTGCCGCATTTTCTGGAGAAACGCGCATGTTGCAACGTCTGCTGTTCGGTTTGATCGCGGTGGCCAGCCTGAGCCTGGTCGGTTGTGCCCACAGCCCGCAACAACTCAGCCCGCAGCCCAAACTCACGGCCCAGCTCAATCCGGTCGGGCGTGGCCAGCCGGTGGTGGTCAAGGTGGTCGATGGGCGTGCTTCGCAGTCGCTCGGCACCCGCGGTGGCATGTACCCCGAGACCAGCACCATCAGCGTCAACGGCAACGATGTCGTGCCCAAGCTGCAGGCCCAGGCTGAAGCGGCTGTGCGTCTGCTGGGCTTCACCCCGACTCCGAATGCCTCCAATGCGCCGCAGTTGACCGTGACCCTGGCCGAGCTCAAGTACCAGTCGCCCAAGGACAAGATGTACGTGACCGAGGCGACTATCGGCGCCACCTTCCGTGCAGACGTGTCGAACGCCAACCGCCGCTACAGCGGCCGTTACGGCGCCTCCCTGGACCAGCGCTTCGGCATGGCGCCGAACCAGGAAACCAACACCAAGCTGGTCAGTGACGTGCTGAGCGATGCGCTGACGCGTCTGTTCAAGGATCCGACCATTGGTCAGGTACTGGCCGAGTAATACGCCCGCTGTAATGCAAAAGCCCGCTGTCTTAGCGGGCTTTTTTGTGTCTGGACCGGCCTCATCGCGGGGCAGGCCCACTCCTACAAAGGGCGTTGGTCCGTGGGAGCGGGCTTGCCCCGCGATGAGGCCTGTTCAGACATAACAATGCCCACTATTCGGCCTCAGGCTGCTTCAATATGAAAATCCAACCAGCTCAACCCGGTCTGCCCATCCACCTCTGGTAGATCTTCATGCGCATGCCCACCCAAGGCGCAATACACCAGCCACTGGCGGTCCTGCACATTGATGGCGAAACCATCGATCAGCGCCTGTTGTTCATCGCTCTGGGCAACGAGGTAGAGGCGATCCTGGTTTTCGGCATGCAGCATGACTAGCTCCGTGAGAAGAAAAGGCCGACAGGGTGGCCTGTTCTGATGACGAGCATGTGACAGATGAAATTTAGTGACAGTTGGTCGTAAAAAATCGGCGCGCGCGATGGGCTTGAGTAGAATGCCGGGCTTTCGTTGTGGCAATTCCGAGGTCGTGCAATGTCGTTGCAAGTGCTCTGGGGGCTGTTGGCTTCCCACCCAGGCAAGCTGATCAACCTGCTTGCCCTGTTGATTACCTGCCCTGGCGGGCTACTGCTGCAGAGTGCCCGGCGTCGCGCGGTGATGACCCGCGAGAGCCTGGCGGTCGATGAAGGGTTGGTCGATACCTTCGACCGTCGCGTGCCGCGCTACTACTACATCCTCGGCTTCTCGTGCCTGGCGATGGCGCTGCTGTTGTCCTGGTTCAGCACCTGGATCTAAGCAGGGGGGCCGCCTAGCGGCCCCAGCGCATTCAGGCTACCGGGCTTTGCGCCTTGACCTGATATTGGTTGCGCACCGGCGTTGCATATTGCAGCACCAGATAGGGTTGCTGCTCGACCGGGCAGGCATCCAGGCGGCGCTGCCATTCTTGCTTGGCGCGCGCCAATTCTTCAGCAGGGAACAGCTTGTCCGCGCTCGGCACCTGCAGCGCAGGATCGGCCTCGCTCCACATGGCATACGCCAGGTAATGCACCGGGAACAAGCGGTAGCCGCCGAGGATCTGCCGGTCGATTTCCTGCGCCAGTTGCTTGGTGTCCTCGAAGAACTCGGTCACCGGCGGGGCAAAGTTGATGTGCACCCGACCTTTATAGCCGGTAATCCCCAAGGCAATGCTGTTGTCATCCTCGCCAGGCGCCTTCTTGTAGGTGCCGGTGGTCGCGCGGATATACAACTCCCGGGCCTTGGCCTGATCGCATGGGTCGTATTCGTAGCTGATCGATACCGGGGTCAGGTTCAAGCCCTGGATCACCGCGCCGAATGGCTCGTCCTTGCGGCTCATGTGGAACATCTTGAGGATCGCCGAATCGGTGCGGTCGTCACCGTCCTTGGCGCGGCCTTCGGCCTGGGCGATCCAGATCGAGGCGCCATCGTTGCGGATCGAATGATTGATATAAGCCGAGAGCAACTGGTAGGCCGCGAGCTTCTCGCGCCGACCGCTGAGCGAGCGATGGACGATGAAACTCTTGTTCAGGCGCATCATGTCGCTGACGAACGGCTTTTGCAGCAGGTTGTCACCGATGGCGATGCGCGGGGTCGGCAGGCCCGCGTGATACACCGCGTAGTTGACGAAGGCCGGGTCCATGACGATGTCGCGGTGGTTGGCCAGGAACAGATACGCGGTGCCCGACTTGAGCTGCTCGACACCAGAATACGTCACGCCATCGGTGGCGCGCTCGATGGTCTGGTCGACGTAGTACTCGACTTTGTCCTGCAGGGTCGACACGCAGGTCACCCCGGCGAACTCTTTGCGCAGGCGGCGGGCGATCAGCGGCTTGAGCAGCCAGCCGAGGGCGCCCGCGGCGCGCGGGAAGCGGAAGTGGGTGAGGATATCGAGGAATGCCGGGTCGCTGAGCAGGCGTGCCAGAACGGCAGGGACCTCAGCGTCGTCGTACGGTCGGATGGCATCGAATTCGCCCATCATGCTCTCTTGTTGGAAACGGCTAGGGTAATAGGTAGGGATCGGTTCCGAAAAACGGCTCGGACACACGCAGGCCCTGTAAATAGACCGGCAATTATACGCACAAGTCACTGCGGAGGCCGCGATGCTGGAATCAGCCATCTACGACTGCCCATATTGTGGTGAAGAGGTCGAGACCACCCTCGACTTGTCGGGCGGTGATCAAACCTACATCGAGGACTGCCAGGTCTGCTGTCGTCCTATTCTGTTCATCCTGCAGGTGCATGGTGAAGAATGGATGCTCGATGTGAAGCGCGAGGATGACGCCTGATGCAACGAATCTATGAGCCCGAAGGCCTGCTGGAGGCCGAATTGCTGCTTGCCATGCTCGCCAGTGAGGGCATCCATGGGCACCTGGTCGGGCGCGACCTGGTTGGCGCCGCAGGTGAGCTGCCGATGCAAGGGCTGCTTGGGCTGGCAGTGCACGATGAACAGGCCGAGTACGCACGTCAGCTGATCGATGCGTACAATGCTGCCCAGCCACTTGCTGGCGACGAGCCGGAAAGTGTTCCCGGAACCCTGATTTGCTAGGTTGTTTATTGCCATGTGTGGACGTTATGCCCTGTTTCGCTGGTCCCCGGCATTTGCCGCGTTGCCGGGATACCCTGCCGACCAACAGGCGCAATGGAACATCTCACCTGGCGCCTCGGTGATCATCCAGCGCCAGGTCGACGGCCAGCCGCAGCTGGCCAGGGCCCGCTGGGGCCTGACCCCGCCCTGGTTGACCGACTTGTCCCGGACTCCGGCCCAAGCCCGCGCCGAGACCCTCGCCGAACAGCCGATGTTCCGTGAGGCGTTCCGCCAGCGGCGCTGCCTGATGCCCGCCAACGGCTTTTATGAGTGGCGCGGCAGCGTGCGCAAGCGGCCTTACTGGCTGACGCCGGGCGAGGGTGCTTCGCTGTTTTTCGCGGCGGTGTGGGAGGCGTATCCTGTTCAGGAGCAGGTGTGGCTCAGTTGTGCGGTGGTCACCCAGGCGGCGGTGAATCAGCGCCGGCCGTTGATCCTTGACGAGGCAGGGCAGGCGGCGTGGCTTGATCCGGATACGCCGGTGGCACGTTTGCAGGAGCTGTTGGCGAGCCCACCGGCAGCCTTGCGTGAGCGGGCGTTGGCCAACTTCGTCAATGATCCGAAGCTCGATGCGCCGGAGTGCCTGACCCCGGCTTGATGGACTATCAGAAAGTCCTCGCGATAAATCTTCCCTGCGGCTCTAGCGGCCTCAAGCGTCTGGCCCTAGGATACGCGGCACGTAAATAGGGAGTGTTTTATGCGTAAGTCATTTGTTGTCAGCATGTTGAGTGCCAGTGTCCTGCTCGGCGGCTGCCAGGCGGTGAATACCACCAGTGGTGGCGCCGTAGGCGTGGAGCGCAAGCAGTACATGTTCAGCATGCTCTCGACCGATGAGGTCAACCAGATGTACGCCCAGTCGTACCAGCAGACCCTCAGCGAGGCATCGAGCAAAGGCGTGTTGGACAAAAGCAGCGCCGAAGCCAAACGCGTGCAAGCTATCGCCGATCGGCTGATCGCCCAGGCGCCACAGTTCCGCCCGGATGCGGCGCAGTGGAAATGGGAAGTCAACGTGATCAAGAGCGACGAGCTCAACGCCAACTGCGGGCCTGGTGGCAAGATCATCGTCTACACCGGCCTGATCGATCAGCTCAAATTGACCGATGACGAAATCGCCGCCGTGATGGGCCACGAAATCGCCCACGCCCTGCGTGAGCATGGCCGCGAAGCCATGTCCAAGGCGTATGGCGTACAGATGGCGCGCTCCGGTGCCGGTGCCCTGCTGGGGTTGGGCCAGGACAGCATGGCGCTGGCCGACACCGTGGTGAACTACGCCATGACCTTGCCCAACAGCCGCGCCAATGAGAACGAGGCTGACTTGATTGGTTTGGAGCTGTCGGCGCGTGCCGGCTACAACCCGAACGCTGCGATCACCCTGTGGAACAAGATGAGCAAGGCCTCCGAAGGGGCCCCGCCTGAGTTCATGAGCACTCACCCGGCGTCCAGCAGCCGGATCGCTTCGCTGCAAGCGGCCATCCCCAAGGTGATGCCGTTGTATCAAGCGGCCAAGAAGTAACTTGAAACGACCGGGGCTGCTGTGCGGCCCCAGTCATTTCATGATCCAGCCCCTTAGCCTATCCAGCCACTGGTCTTCATCGCCGAATACACCGCGACGATCGCCAGCACCACGAATGCCGCAGCCGCCAAGCGTCGAATCAGCGTCAGTGGCAGTTTGTCGGCAGCAAAATTACCCGCCAGTACCACCGGCACGTTGGCAATCAGCATGCCCAGGGTGGTGCCGATGATGACCATGATCAGGTGCGGATACTGCGCAGCGAGCATCACCGTGGCGACCTGCGTCTTGTCGCCGATCTCTGCCAGGAAGAACGCGATCAGCGTCGTCAGGAAAGGCCCGAACCGGCGCGCAGCGCTGCTTTCGTCATCGTCCATCTTGTCCGGAACCAACGTCCACAACGCGGTGGCGGTGAAGCTGGCAGCCAGGATCCAGTGCAACACGCTCTCGCTGAAGAAACCACTGACCCACGCACCGACCGCGCCCGCAGCGGCATGGTTGGCCAGGGTGGCGGCGACGATACCGGCGATGATTGGCCAGGGCTTGCGAAAGCGAGCGGCGAGAATGAGCGCGAGCAATTGCGTCTTGTCGCCGATTTCAGCGAGCGCAACGATTGCGGTGGGGACTAGCAGGGATTCCAGCATCAGGGTTCCTACGGGGGCGGGTCGACACGGCTATGACACGTACAGCCTTCCCGCCCCGGGTAAGGTGTGCGTGTCATAGGTCTTGTCAAACCCTGGATCCGTCTGCGCGGACCGTGGGTCGTACGCGCCATGGTCTGTGGACCAAGTGTGTTGACGCGTACCGGGCAAGCGAGGGTGCTTGCGGGAGACTACTCCCCTAGGACGGAGCGGATTCTGCCTACGCCAATGCGTTTGGGCAAGCGCTATTTTTCAACCGCGCTTGGCCTGGTAGATGCGAAAGCCGCCTGCTTCGGTCAGTGTCCGGCAGTTGCCCAAGGCCTCCTGGATGAACGGTTGGTAGCGCAGGAAGGTGTTGGCCACTAGGCGAAGTTCGCCACCGGATCGCAGATGTTCTGCTGATTTTTTCAGCAGGTTTTCCGAGGCCTGGTAGTTGGTATGTACCCCGGTATGAAACGGAGGATTGCTCAAAATGACCTGCAGATCGCGCGGCGCCGCATCGATGCCATCACCGCTGATGACCTCGCCCTGCAGACCATTGGCGGCCAAGGTCAGCCGGCTGCTGGCAACGGCAAAAGCATCCACATCGAGCAAGGTGACCTGGCTGTCCGGGTAGCGTCGCTTGATGATCGAGCCGATCACCCCGGCGCCGCAGCCAAAGTCCAGCACATGGCCGACCGGCAAGCCGTCCAAGTGCTCGAGCAATAGCGCAGTGCCGCGATCGAGGCGACCATGGCTGAACACCCCGGGCAGGCTGACGATCTTCAATGGGCCGTCGGCCAGCTCCAGCTCAAAGCGCTCAGCCAGGCTTTCCAGGGGTTTTGCTTGCGGGGCGTTTTCCACCGTCACCTGCCACAGCTGGCAATGCCGGGCGCTGTCGAGCTTGCGCGGTTTGCCGAAGGCCTGCAGCTGCTTGGCCGCGCCTTCGATACCACCGCGTTTCTCGCCAACCAGATACAACTCGCGGCCGGCCAGGCGCGAGGCCAGGGCGTTGAGCAGGTAGGCGGCAAGTTCGCGTGACTTGGGCAGAAACAGCACGGCGGCGTCGAACGCTACGTCCGGCACATCGACGCCATGCTGGTTGCGCCCGGCGAAGCGTGCCTCGAGCATCGCTTGATCGCCAGCGTGCCAGGTCCAGCCATGGGCCTGCGGCAACTGGCCGAGCAGGTCGTCGGCGGGCAGGCCGGCGAGCAGCACCGAGCCTTGGAACAACTCCGCCTGACGGAGCAACACTTCACTGCGCGGGTCCATGGACGACGCCTCCTGAAAAAAGTCGCGAAGTGTAGCAGAGGCCGCCTTGGCTCAGCTGACCACGCGGCGCGGCTGACCAGCAAAGAACGCCTGGGCGTTCTCACCCAGCTGCCCGACGATGCGCTGGCGCGATTCCACCGCACCCCAGGCGCTGTGCGGGGTGATGATCAGCCGTGGAATGTCGCTGGCCAGCAGTGGATTGCCATTGATCGGCGGCTCGACACTGAGCACGTCGGTGGCCGCACCGCCCAGGTGGCCGCTGCGCAGGGCATCGGCCAGGGCCTGTTCGTCGATCAGGCCGCCGCGGGCAGTGTTGACCACCAACGCGCCAGGCTTGAGCAACGCCAGTTGTGCGCTGCTGATCATGTGCCGGGTGTGGTCATTGAGCGGGCAATGCAGGGTGAGGGCATCGACTTGCGGCAGCAGCTCATCCAGAGGCAAGCGTTCGGGGCGCTCCGGGCGCCCCGGGATCTGCCCGCTCAGCACGCGCATGCCGAACGCTTCGGCCAGACGCGCCACGGCGCCGCCCAGCTCGCCATGGCCGAGCAGGCCGAGGGTTTTGCCTTCCAGCTCGACAATCGGGAAGTCCAGCAGACAGAACTGGCTGGCCTTGGCCCATTGCCCGTCGCGCACCGCCTGGTTGTAGTCGCACAGGCGCGTGGCCAGGGCCAGCAGCAGGGCGATGGTGTGCTGGGCGACCGAGGGGGTGCCGTAGCCTTGGCAGTTGCACACGGTGATGCCTTGGGCGCGGGCCGCTTGCAGGTCAACGTTGTTGGTGCCGGTGGCCGCTACCAGGATCAGCTTGAGCTGCGGGTTGGCGGCCAGGGTCGCGGCATCGAGCTGGACCTTGTTGCTGATTACCGCGGTTGCGCCCTGCAAGCGCTCGGCGACCTGCTCGGCACTGGTCGACGGGTACAGCTGCAGGTGGTCGAATTGGCTAGCCAGAGGTGACAGGTCGAGGTCACCCAGGTCCAGTGACTGGTGATCAAGAAAGACGGCGCGGCGCGGGCTGGGCATGAAAGGCTCCGGTGGCTGGGGCGTGATCGGGGGCTGCGCAACAGCCCCAGGCGTGCCCCAGTGTCAAGGTCGTGCAGGTATCGCGTCAACGCCACTCATACCTGCCACATGCAAATCATTCCTTCGGCTGATTTGGCTGTCACATCGCCGATCTAGAGTAACGACAGCGTAAATACCCAGACCCGCCCGTATTCGACAAAAGGGATACCCATGTTGCAGACCCGCATCATCAAGCCCGCCGAAGGTGCCTACCAGTACCCACTGTTGATCAAACGCCTGCTGATGTCTGGCAGCCGTTATGAGAAAACCCGCGAAATCGTCTATCGCGACCAGCTGCGGCTGACTTATCCCCAGTTGGTCGAGCGCATCGCGCGGCTGGCCAATGTGCTGACCCAGGCTGGGGTCAAGGCGGGCGACACCGTGGCGGTGATGGACTGGGACAGCCACCGTTACCTGGAATGCATGTTCGCCATCCCGATGATCGGGGCGGTGGTGCACACCATCAACGTGCGCCTGTCGCCTGAGCAGATTCTCTACACCATGAACCACGCTGAAGATCGCCTGGTGCTGGTCAATAGCGACTTTGTGGCTCTCTACCAAGGCATTGCCGGGCAATTGACCACCGTCGACAAGACCTTGCTGTTGACTGACGGCCCGGACAAGAGCGCCGAGCTGCCGAACCTGGTCGGCGAATATGAGCAACTGCTGGCCGCTGCCAGCCCGCAGTACGACTTCCCCGACTTCGATGAGAACTCGGTGGCCACCACCTTCTACACCACCGGTACTACCGGTAACCCCAAGGGCGTCTACTTCACCCACCGCCAGTTGGTATTGCACACGCTGGCCGAGGCGTCGGTGACCGGCAGTATCGACAGCGTGCGCTTGCTGGGCAGCAATGACGTCTACATGCCCATCACGCCGATGTTCCATGTGCATGCCTGGGGCATTCCCTATGCGGCGACCATGCTGGGCATGAAGCAGGTCTACCCTGGGCGCTACGAGCCGGACATGCTGGTCAAGCTGTGGCGCGAGGAGAAGGTCACCTTCTCCCACTGTGTGCCGACCATTTTGCAGATGCTGATCAACTGCCCCTCCTCGCAAGGCCAGGACTTCGGCGGCTGGAAGATCATCATCGGCGGCAGCGCCTTGAACCGTGCGCTGTACGAGGCTGCGCTGGCTCGCGGCATCCAGCTGACTGCCGCCTACGGCATGTCGGAAACCTGCCCGCTGATCTCCGCAGCGCACCTCAATGACGAGCTGCAGGCCGGCAGCGAGGACGAGCGGGTGACCTATCGGATCAAGGCCGGAGTGCCGGTGCCACTGGTGGAGGCGGCAATCGTCGATGGCGCGGGTAACTTCCTCCCCGCCGATGGCGAGACCCAAGGCGAGCTGGTGTTGCGCGCACCTTGGCTGTCGATGGGGTATTTCAAGGAACCGGAAAAAAGCGCCGAGCTGTGGGCCGGCGGCTGGCTGCACACCGGCGATGTCGCCACCCTCGACGGCATGGGTTACATCGACATTCGCGACCGGATCAAGGATGTGATCAAGACGGGCGGCGAGTGGATTTCCTCGCTCGACCTTGAAGACTTGATCAGCCGTCACCCCGCTGTGCGTGAAGTGGCAGTGGTCGGGGTAGCCGACCCGCAGTGGGGCGAGCGGCCGTTCGCCTTGCTGGTGATCCGAGAAGGGCAGAGCATCGACGCCCGCACGCTCAAGGACCACCTCAAGCCTTTTGTCGAGCAGGGTCACATCAACAAGTGGGCGATTCCCAGCCAGATCGCCGTTGTTACTGAAATTCCCAAGACCAGCGTCGGCAAGCTCGACAAAAAGCGCATCCGTGTGGATATCGTCGAGTGGCAGGCGAGCAACAGCGCCTTCCTGTCGACCCTCTGATTGGCCATGCGGGTTACCCCTCAATGGGCGTGACCCGCATTGCAGAGAGCGCGGCGGCTTGTCAAATGAAGAAATTGCGCCATGCTTGAGCACTGTCAGCTCGCACACCGGACAGTCATGGAGCGAGCGGCAGGCACGGAACGCAAATCACACTTTAGAGGGATCAAGCGCCTGTGCCTGCTGGCTATAGTCGGGGCCAGGGGATTTTCAGGAATGGGGGAGGGCGATGCGTGCAACTCGCATCGTCGCAGGCAACAGCCTGCACACCGGTCGCTCGGACCGTTCTTGAAAGGACTCACTGCCATAACAAAAAAGTACATGGAGTAGCGTCGATGAAATCTGCAAACCAGTTCTGGCGCCGGGCAAAACTGCCCCTGGCCGTCAGCCTCGCTTCAACGCTCGCAAGTCCCGCGTTTGCCGTTAGTTTCAACATCGGGGAAATCGAAGGTCAGTTCGATTCGTCGCTCTCTGTCGGCGCCAGTTGGTCGACGGCCAGTCCCAACAAGAACCTCATTGGTTCCAACAACGGCGGCAAAGGCTTGTCGCAGACTTCCGACGACGGCCACCTGAACTTCAAGAAAGGCGAGACCTTCTCCAAGATCTTCAAGGGTATCCATGACCTTGAGCTGAAGTACGGCGACACTGGTGTATTCGTGCGTGGCAAGTACTGGTATGACTTCGAACTCAAGGACGAACACCGCCAGTTCAAAGACATCAGCGACTCCAACCGCAAGGAAGGCGCCCAGTCCTCTGGCGCTGAACTGCTCGACGCCTTCATCTACCACAACTACAACATTGCCGACCTGCCGGGCACCGTGCGTTTGGGCAAGCAGGTGGTCAGCTGGGGTGAAAGCACCTTCATCGGTGGTGGCATCAACAGCATCAACCCGATCGATGTCTCGGCATTTCGCCGTCCAGGTGCCGAAATCAAGGAAGGCCTGATTCCGGTCAACATGTTCTATCTGTCGCAGAGCGTCACCGACAACCTGTCGGTGGAAGGCTTCTACCAGATCGAATGGGACCAGACGGTCGTCGACAACTGCGGCACCTTCTTCTCGCAACCCGACGTGATCGCCGACGGCTGTGACAACAACCTGGCCGTACTGGCTACGCAGAACTCGCTGGCTGGCCGCCTCGGCCCGCTGGCCGGCCCCATCGGCGCTACCCTGGCCGCCCAGGGCGTGAGCTATGGCTCGCCTGACGAAGGTGTGATCGTACGTCGTGGCCCTGACCGCGATGCACGTGACAGCGGCCAGTTCGGCGTGGCCATGCGCTACATGTTCGAGCCGCTCAATACCGAGTTTGGTGGCTACTTCATGAACTACCACAGCCGTGCGCCGATCTTCAGTGGCCGCGGTGCCGATGCGCAGTTCTATGACCCGAACAGGCTGGCCGGAGCACTGATCGGTGCTGGTGTACCGCCTGGGCTGCTGCCGGGCCTGCTGCCGGGCCTGATGCCGCTGGTGGTCGCGGGTAACTCCAGCTACTACGTGGAGTATCCAGAGGACATCCGTCTGTACGGCCTGAGCTTCTCCACCACGTTGCCAACCGGCACCGCGTGGAGTGGTGAGATCAGCTACCGGCCGAACGCGCCCGTGCAGTTGAACACCACCGATATCCTGTTCTCGGGCCTGACCCCACTCAACCCGGATGTGTCCGTGCTCCCAGGCACCCCAGGTCAGGATCAGCCAGGCTATCGCCGTAAGGAAATCACCCAGCTGCAGACCACCTTCACCCACTTCTTCGACCAGGTCATGGGTGCAGAACGCTTGACCATGGTGGGTGAGGTCGGCTGGACTCACGTCGGCGGTCTGGAGAGCACCTCCAAGGCGCGTTATGGCCGAGACCCGGTCTACGGCCCAGGCCCGCTGCCAAATGGCCAGTGCCAGGCGCTGAACACCAGCACCCTGGGTACTGCCGATGCCAACAACGTTTCGCGTTACTGCGAAAACGACGGCTACACCACCAGCGATTCGTGGGGCTATCGCATCCGCGCAATCTGGGACTACAACAACGTCTTCGCCGGGGTCAACCTGCGCCCAAGCGTGGCCTGGTCGCATGACGTCGACGGTTACTCGCCAGGCCCTGGCGGCAACTTCGAGGAAGGCCGCAAGGCGGTCAGTCTGGGCTTGGAAGCCGAGTACCAGAACACCTACACGGCGAACCTGTCGTACACCAACTTCTTCGACGGCAAGTACACCACTGTGGATGACCGCGACTTCATCGCGCTCAGCTTCGGTGTGAACTTCTAAGAACATTGATCCAGGACGACACGACAATGAACAAGACCAGAAGTCTGCTGAAAGCCGGTGTGCTGGGCATGTCCCTGCTGGCGACCAGCGTCATGGCTGCGGTTTCCGCCGACGAGGCGGCCAAGCTGGGCACCACCCTGACGCCGATGGGCGCAGAAAAGGCCGGCAATGCCGACGGCTCTATCACCGCTTGGCAACCGCTGTCGAAAACTGCCGGTAGCGTAGATAGCAAAGGTTTCCTGTCCGATCCATATGGCAGTGAGCAACCCAAGTTCACCATCACCGCGCAGAACGTCGATCAATACAAGGACAAGCTCTCGCCTGGCCAGGTGGCGATGTTCAAGCGCTATCCCGAGACCTACAAGATTCCGGTCTACCCGACCCATCGGGGTTCTACCGTGCCTGCTGAGGTGTTCGCCGCCATCAAGCAGAACGCCACCAAGACTACCCTGGTCGAAGGCGGCAACGGCCTGAACGATTTCCAGACTGCGGTACCCTTCCCGATTCCCAAGAGCGGTGTCGAGGTCATCTGGAACCACATCACCCGTTATCGTGGCGGTAGCGTGACACGCCTGGTGACCCAGGCAACCCCGCAGCAGAACGGTTCCTACAGCTTGGTGTACTTCCAGGATCAGTTTGTCTTCCGTGATCGGATGAAGGATTTCGACCCAGCCAACCCAGGCAACATCCTGTTCTACTTCAAGCAGAAGGTAACCGCGCCGGCGCGCCTGGCCGGTACTGTGCTGCTGGTCCACGAGACGCTTGACCAGGTCAAGGAGCCACGCAAGGCGTGGATCTACAACGCCGGTCAACGCCGGGTACGCCAGGCGCCGCAGGTCTCCTACGACGGTCCAGGTACCGCTGCCGATGGTCTGCGCACCTCCGATAACCTCGACATGTACAACGGCGCGCCAGACCGCTACGACTGGAAGCTGGAAGGCAAGAAGGAACTGTACATTGCCTCCAACAGCTACAAGCTCGATTCGCCGACGCTCAAGTACGCCGATATCCTCAAGGCCGGTCACATCAACCAGGACCTGACCCGGTACGAGCTGCGTCGTGTGTGGCATGTGGTGGCAACCCTCAAGCCGGGCCAGCGCCACATCTACGCCAAGCGTGATTTCTACATCGACGAAGACACCTGGCAAGCTGCGGTGATCGACCAGTACGACGGCCGTAATCAGCTGTGGCGCGTCTCCGAGGCGCACTCGCAGGACTACTACAACGTCGAAGTGCCGTGGTACACGCTGGAAGCGATCTATGACCTGCAGTCGGGTCGCTACCTGGCGCTGGGCATGAAGAACGAAGAGAAGAGGGCTTACGACTTCGGCTTTACTGCCAGCAAGAGCGACTTCCAGCCCGCAGCGCTACGCCAGGACGGTGTGCGCTAAGCTGAAAGCGAGCAACTCCGTGTGACTCCCAGAACGCCCCGGCTTGCCGGGGCGTTTTGATTTCCTGCGGTGTCTGTGCCGGTCGCATCGCGGGGCAAGCCCGCTCCCACGAGTCTTCTTGGGCTGCGTGGGAGCGGGCTTGCCCCGCGATGAGGCCGGCAGAACCAGCCCAAATACCCCAGGCACGTCATCCCAACCAATCCGTACTGTTTCTTTTTGTCGTAGTCTTTTTCACGACATCCGTCCCCATCATCTTCAAATACGCTGCGATACCCGCTAGTCTCGCAACAATCCGTACCGCCGAAGTCTTCCAATTAGAACGAGCCGGCCATGACAGATTTGTCCCGTATGCATGGATTCGCCAGTCAGGCCATAGGCCTGCTGGACGGGCGTTTCTTCCGGCCACCGTTGCCGGACGGCCACGTCCCGCGTGATCGCCTGTGTCAGCGCCTGCAAGCCGGGCTGGGCGGACGCCTGTTGCTGGTCAACGCCCCGGCAGGTTTTGGCAAAAGCTCGCTGGCCATCGAATTCTGCCAGGGCCTGCCCGAGCACTGGCGCAGTCTCTGGTTGGGGCTGAGCCAGCGTGATGCCGATCCTGGCCGCTTCCTCGAGCGCTTGCTCGAAGGCCTGCAGCAGTTCTGCCCGGCACTCGGTGGCCAGGCCATGGGGCTGTTGAAGATGCGTCAGCGCCATCAACCGTTCGCGTTCGAAGAGTGGCTCGATGGTTTGCTCGATGAGCTTGCACTCTACCTGCAAGCCGATAGCCCATTGCTGCTGGTACTGGACGACTATCACCTGGCCCAGGGTCCGGTTCTGGACCGCTGTCTGCAATTCCTCCTCAACCACCTGCCAGGTGGCCTGGTGCTGATGATCACCAGTCGCCAGCGCCCCGACTGGCACCTGGCGCGTTTGCGCCTGTCGCGCCAGCTGACCGAGCTGAACGAGCAGGACCTGCGCCTGACCCCCGAGGAAGCACTGGCGGTTATTGGTCGACAACCCACCGGCCTGCGTGGCCAGGCGCTGGACAACCTGATCCAGCGCAGCGATGGCTGGGTGGCAGGCTTGCGGTTCTGGCAACTGGCGGCCAGCGAGTCGGGGGACGAGCATGCCTTGCCCCAGGCCCTGCACGGGGGCGAAGGGCTGATTCGCGATTACCTGCTTGAAGAAGTCATCGATATCCTGCCAGCCGACGTGCAGGCGTTTCTCTACGAGACGGCCTGCCAGGAGCGCTTCTGCGCCGAACTGTGCGATGCCCTGCGCGAGCGCCAGGACAGCGCGGACATCCTGCGGTATCTGCAAGCCCATCAGGTGTTTCTGGTGCCACTGGACGAACACGGCCACTGGTATCGCTACCACCATCTGTTTTCCGACCTGCTGCGCAGCCGCGAGGCCCGCGAGCCCCTAGCGGATCTGCACCTGCGTGCCTGTCGCTGGTTCGAGCGCCAGGGCTTGCTCGATGAAGCGGTAGAGCAGGCTTTGCGTGCTGGCCATCTGAATGTGGCCGCCGACCTGGTACAGAGCCTGTCTGAGGAGCAGCTGCTGGCCGAGCAGAATGTCGGCATGTTGCTGCGCTGGAAAATGGACCTGCCCGACAGCCTGCTGATCAGCACGCCACGCTTGATCGTGCTCTACAGCTGGGCCTTGGGCCTGGCTTGTCAGCTGGACGCCGCCGAGGAGCTGGCCGCGCACTTGAGCCGCTTCCTGCCAGCGCCGTCGGCGACTGCGCAAAAGTCCATGCTGGCCCAGTGGCTGGCCTTGAGCGGGGTGATCGCTCGCGGTCGCGGCGATCGCGAGCGCACCCTGGCCTACTGCGGCGAAGCCCTGCACAGCCTGCCGAACAAGCGCTATGGACAACGCTTGGTGTGCCTTTCGACCTTGTCCAACCTGGCCATTGCCGACGCCGACTTCTGGCGTGCGCGCGGCTGGAATCGCGAGGCCCTGGAGTTGGCGCAACGGGTCGGCAACCCATTGTTCGAAGCCTTGGCCCATTACGACCGGGCGCGCGTGCTGCATGCCCGTGGCGAAGTAGAGCGAGCCCTGGACGAGGTGCGTCAAGGCTTGCAGCGCTTGCAAGGGCTGTCAGCGCAGCGACTGTACGCCGTGCGTGCCCGGCTGACCCTGTACGAAGGCTACCTGCTGGCCACCCACCTACAGCCGGCCCAAGGTCGCGCCCGCCTGCGCGCAGGGCTTAGCGAAGCACGTGCCTGCCGCGACATCAGTGTGCTGATCGGCCACTGCGCGATCGCCTCGCTGGAAGGTCGCGAGGGCCACTTCGCCGAGGCCTTCGCGGAACTGGCTGAGGCCGAGCGCTTGATGCACATCTGGGATGTGCCACCGATTTTCTACCTGGCCATGATCACCCTGGTGAAGTGCGAGCTGTGGTTGGCCCAGGGCCGTACCGACCTTGCCGAATCCTGGTTGCTGCGCCTGGGCCAGACCTACGGCGGCGAGCAGCCAGCGGCTGCGCCAGAGTTTCATCCGCTATTGCCGCTGCACATCGAATTGCAGCAGGCCCTGCTTGAACGGGTGCTTGGGCGCCCCGAAGACGCCGCCGCGCGCCTGCGCGGCTTGGTTGAGCGGGGGCAGGCCAGCGGCGGGCACATGTTGCTGGTCAGTGCCTTGTGCCAGTGGATCGCGTTACTGCTGACGCAAGGGCGCGACCAGCAGGCCGTCAGCCTGCTGCCCAAAGCCCTGGAGGCGGCTCAAGGGGGCGCCTTGCAGCCTTTCCAGAAGCTGATCGAAGCGCACCCCCACTGGTTACGCGAACACCTGTCGGTGCGCGCCGCCTGCGCCACTCAAGTCGCCTTGCTGGCGCGCTTGCCGCAGCTGCCAGTCAGCAATTCCAGCAATGAAGCGCTAAGCGGGCGTGAGCTGGCGGTGCTGGAGCTGATCGCCCAAGGCTGCTCCAATCAGCAGATCAGCGAGCGCTTGTTCATTTCGCTGCACACGGTCAAGACCCACGCCAGCCATATCAACAGCAAGCTCGGCGTCGAGCGGCGCACCCAGGCGGTGGCCAAGGCCAAGTCGCTAGGCCTGCTGGCGTAGTGGCTGCTGGGGGGGATTGCTGGCTACAATAGTGGCTCAAAGCCATTATTGCTGGCGCCGCTGTTTCCGGGCTCATCTTTCTTGCCCTGCTGCCGATAACCGAATCGGCGGCATGCATCGCCGCACGCCATTTTCCAACTACTCCCAAGACAGGTCGTGTTGATGCTGCAGTACGGGCAAAAAAGCTTTCTGATCGTCGACGACTTCACCGACTTTCGCACCTCTACCCGCTCCATGCTCCGTGAGCTGGGCGTGCGTGACGTGGACACCGCCGACAGCGGCGAGCAGGCGCTGCGCATGTGTGCGCAGAAGCGCTACGACTTCGTGCTTCAGGATTTCCATCTGGGGGATGGCAAGAAGAACGGCCAGCAGGTGCTCGAGGACCTGATCCTCGACAAGCTGATCAGCCATGAATGCGTGTTCATCATGGTCACCGCCGAGAGTAGCCAGGCCATCGTCCTCAGTGCCCTCGAGCATGAGCCCGATGCCTACCTGACCAAGCCATTCAACCGCGTCGGCCTGGCCCAGCGCTTGGAAAAGCTGGTGCAGCGCAAGACCTTGCTCAAGCCCATCCTGCAGGCGCTCGACCGCGCCCGACCGGCCGAGGTATTGGCGGCTTGCGCCGCGCTGTGCAAGCAAGATCCACGCTTTGCACCGCTGTGCTTGCGCTACCGGGCCGATGCCCTGCGCGATCTGGGGCGTTTTGACGAACTGGAAAAATTCCTCAAGTCGATCCTCGCCAGCCGACCTCAGCCATGGGTCTATTCGATGCTCGGCAGCGTGCTGCACAAGCGCGGCCAGCATGCCCAGGCGCAAGGGGTGTACGAGCAGGCGCTCAAGGCCTTCCCGATCATGCCCAGCCTCTACGATGGCATGGCCGAGGTGCTGGTGGCCCAGGGCGAAACCAAGCGCGCCCAGCACATGCTCGAAGAGGCCGTGCGCCTCTCGCCCCTGGCCGTGCGCCGACAGGCCGCATTGGGCAAGCTGGCGCTGGATAACGAAGATTTCGAAAGTGCCTCCAAGGCCTACCGGCATGCGGTCAACCAGGGGCAGAGCTCGCGCTACAAAGACGCCGAAACCAACCTTGGCCTGGCCCAGGCCTTGATGAGCAAGAACGCAGGCTTTGGCCTGGATGCGCGCACCCGGGTCGAGATCAACACGGTGTTGAGCGAAGTGGCCAAGGAAAATGGCGACGACCAAGGGCTGCAAGTACGGGCCCGGCTGATGAAGGCGGCCAGTCTGCAACAGGCCGGTGATGCCGAAACTGCGGCGAAACTTACCGAGCAGGCCATGCAACGCCTGGACAAGATGGATCAGTTCTTCTCGGTGGAAGCGGCGCTAACGGTGGCCAAACAACTGCAACAGCTTGGCCAGGAGTCGGCGGGCAGCGGTATTCTCAAGGGCTGCGTGGAAACCTACGGCGACGACCCCAAGGTCATGCAGAGCGTTGCCAAGCTCACCGACGACCCCGCGGTGCTCGGCGCGGTCACCGAGGCGGTCGACCTCAACCGCCAGGGCGTGCGCAGCTACCAGGGCGGCCAGCTCAACGAGGCGCTGGAGATGTTCCGCCGAGCCCTGTCGCTGCAGCCGAAGAACATCAGCATTGCCCTCAACACCGCCCAGGCGTTGTTGCGTATCGCCGGTGAAAGCCCGTCGCCAACGCTGATGCAGGAATGTCGCGACTGCCTGCAGCGGGTGGCTGGCATTCCCGCCAGTGATAGCCGTTATGATCGTTACCGCAAATTGCATATCCGGGTCTTTGGCGCATGAACCAGGACAATCAGGGGCTGGATTTTTCCACGGTGATCGCCTCCACCGTGCATGACATGAAGAACTCGCTGTCGGCCCTGATCCAGGCCCACTCGCAATGGCTGGCGCGTCTGCCCGAGGCGCAGCGCGAGGGCAGTGAGCAGGGGGTGATAGAACATGAGTTACGTCACCTCAACGGCATGCTGGTGCAAATGCTTGGGCTGTACAAACTGGGCGTCAACCAGTTGCCGATCTGCCCGGACTACCACGAGCTGGAAGACTTCATCGAAGCCCAGCTCGCCGCTCAGCAAGAGGTGCTCAAGCAGCGCGACATCCTCGCCACCTGGCGCATCGAAACGGACAACCCGCTGGGTTTCTTCGACCGCGAGCTGGTCGCCTCGGTGGTGGGCAATGTGCTGACCAACGCCATCCGCTATGCCGGCCACGCCTTGCTGATCAGCATCGAGGAAGAGGGCGAGCAGTTGATCATCAGTGTCAACGATGACGGGCCGGGTTATCCCGAGCGCATGCTCGAGCGCCAACAGGACTACGTACAAGGGATTGATTCGAGCACGGGCAGCACCGGCTTGGGCTTGTACTTCGCTGCGCGGATCGCGGCGTTGCATGAGCGCGATGGGCTCAGTGGGCGGATCGAGATTGCCAATGGCGGGGCGTTGGGCGGCGGGTTGTTCCGCTTGTACCTGCCTTGAATCTGACAGCGCTTCTCAGCGTTTTGTAGGATCGGTCTGGTTCAAGCTTTTTGGGCTTCAAAGAAAGCCTTGCGAATGACAATGTAGATACGGTGTTTCTACAAACAGCTTGCAATCATTCGGAGGGTTTCTACTATGTATCTACCTTTGGAGATACTTATGGAAGTCAAGATACTACAGTGGGGTAACAGTGCAGCCATCCGCTTGCCAGCGGCTGTGCTAAAGCAGATGCGCTTGGGTATCGGCTCCAAGATGAGCCTCGATACCGCGGGCGAGTCGATGGTACTCAAACCTGTCAGGTCCAAACCCAGGTACAAGCTTGAAGAGTTGATGGCCCAATGTGACCTTGAGGCACCCGAGACCGAGGAGTTGGCAGCATGGAATGCCATGCGGCCAGTGGGGAAAGAAGTGTGAGGCGAGGTAAGTTCGCCAGAGGCGATATCGTGCGGATCAACCTCGACCCTACCGTTGGCCGTGAGCAGCAGGGCGCGGCCCGGCCGGCCCTGATCCTGACGCCTGGGGCGTTCAATACTTCAGGCCTGGCGGTGATTGTTCCGATCACTCAAGGCGGCCAATACGCACGACACGCTGGATTTGCCGTCACGCTCAGTGGCGCAGGAACACAGACACAGGGTGTGGTCCTATGTAACCAGCTGCGTGTCGTGGACCTTGAAGCCAGAAGTGCAAAGCGGATAGAAACCGTGCCCGAGGCGATAATCGAAGAGGCCTTGGCGCGAGTGCAAACGCTGTTCGATTACTCTTGAATGAAGGCAATTTGGTAGACCTAGATGAATGACGCCCCCACCGCCCTCATCCGCGAAACCTTCCCCGTCGGTCCCTTGCAATGTAACTGCACCCTGATCGGCGATCCAGTTAGCAAGAAGGCCATCGTCGTCGACCCGGGCGGTGACCCGGATAAAATTCTGGCACGCCTGCAAGCCCACGGCCTGACCTTGGTGAGCATCATCCACACCCATGCCCACTTCGATCACTTCCTGGCGTCCGGTAAGCTCAAGGAGCTGACCGGCGCGACCCTGCACCTGCACAAGGACGACCAGCCACTGTGGGACAACCTGCCCATGCAGTGCCAGATGTTCGGCGTGCCCTATACCCCGGTGCCGCCGCCCGATCACTGGTTGGCCGATGACCAAGAGCTGGCCTGCGGCTGCGGCGTCGCCCTGCACACCCCAGGGCACACGCCTGGTTCGATGAGTTTCTGGTTTGCCGATGCCAAGCTGCTGATCGCCGGCGACACCCTGTTCCGTCGGGGTATCGGTCGCACCGATTTGTGGGGCGGCGATCAGCGGGCTATCGTTCGTTCGATCAAGGATCGCTTGTACCGCCTGGATGAAGAGGCTGTGGTGGTGACCGGGCATGGCCCTGACACCCGCCTCGGCGATGAGATGCGCGAGAACCCGTTCGTGCGCGCTTGAAATTTCATGGAATTTTTCCGCTTCGCTGTAATCCAAGGCTGGCATAGATCCATTCAAGATCACTGCACACTTGAATTTCAGTAGGAGCTTTCCATGTTCACCATGCGTCGTCTGATTATCGTCGCTACCGCCGCTGCCCTGATGTCGGGCTGCGTAAGCCAGAACCCTTACGACAACCAGGGTCAGGCGCAGGGCTCCTCGGGCATGAGCAAGACCGCCAAGTACGGCGGCCTGGGCGCACTGGCCGGCGCCGTGGCTGGCGCCGCCATCGACCACAACAACCGTGGCAAGGGCGCACTGATCGGCGCTGCTGCGGTTGGCGCTGCCGCAGCGGGCTACGGCTACTACGCCGACAAGCAGGAAGCCGCGCTGCGCGCGAGCATGGCCAATACCGGCGTCGAAGTGCAGCGTCAGGGTGACCAGATCAAACTGATCATGCCAGGCAACATCACCTTCGCCACCGACTCGGCGAACATCTCGCCAAGCTTCTACTCGCCGCTGAACAACCTGGCCGGCTCGTTCAAGCAGTTCAACCAGAACACGATTGAAGTTGTCGGCTTCACCGACAGCACCGGCAGCCGCCAGCACAACATGGACCTGTCCCAGCGTCGCGCCCAGGCGGTCAGCACCTACCTGACGTCCCAAGGTGTCGATCCATCGCGGGTTTCGGTGCGTGGACTGGGTCCAGACCAGCCAATCGCCAGCAACGCCGATGCCAATGGCCGTGCGCAGAATCGCCGGGTTGAAGTCAACCTCAAGCCGATTCCTGGCCAGCAATACGAGCAGCAAGGCCAGGTACAACAGTACCCGTAAGCTGTACGCGGTGAAGAGAAGGGCAAGCCAGTCGGCTTGCCCTTTTTCTTTTCAGGGCGTTCTGCTCGCCTGAATGGCGGTGAGCGCGATGGTGTGTACGATATCGTCGACCTGCGCCCCGCGCGGCAAGTCATTGACCGGCTTGCGCAGGCCTTGCAGCATCGGTCCAAGGCTGACCCCGTCAGTACTGCGCTGCACCGCTTTGTGGGTGGTGTTGCCGGTGTTCAAGTCCGGGAACACGAACACCGTGGCACGCCCGGCCACTGGGCTATGTGGCGCCAGTTGGCGGGCGATCTCGGGGTTGGCAGCGGCGTCGTACTGCAACGGGCCGTCGATCAGCAGGTCATGCTCTGCCTGCTGCGCCAGGCGAGTGGCCTCGCGCACTTTCTCTACTTCCTCGTCACTGGCCGAATCGCTGGAATAGCTGATCATCGCCACCCGTGGCGCAATGCCAAAGGCCTCGGCCGACTCGGCGCTCTGCCGGGCGATCTCGGCCAGCTCCGCGGCACTGGGGTGCGGATTCATCACGCAATCGCCGTACACCAGCACCTGCTCGGGGAACAGCATGAAGAACACCGACGACACCAGGCTGCTGCCTGGCGCGGTCTTGATCAGCTGCAAGGCTGGGCGAATGGTATTGGCCGTGGAGTGGACCAGGCCCGACACCAGGCCATCGACCTCATCCAGGGCCAGCATCATGGTGCCGATCACCACCGGGTCTTCGAGCTGCTGCTCGGCCATCGGCGCGTTAAGGTTCTTGCTCTTGCGCAGGTCGACCATCGGTTCGACATAACGCCCACGAATCAGGTCGGGGTCGAGCACTTCCAGGTCTGGCGGCAGAGTGATGCCCTGGGCGCGGGCCACTGCTTCGACGTCTTCAGGCTTAGCCAGCAGCACGCAGCGGGCAATGCCTCGCGTTTGGCAGATGGCCGCGGCCTGTACCAGCAGCGGTTCGGCACCCTCGGGCAGGACGATGCGTTTGTTGGCTTGCTGGGCCCGCTCGATCAACTGATAACGGAATACTGCCGGAGACAGGCGCAGTTCGCGCGGCGTGCCGCAACGCTGATGCAGCCAGGCCGCATCCAACTGGCTGGCGACGAAGTCGGTGATGAATTCGGCGCGTTCGCGGTCATCTACCGGGATTTCGCGGTTCAGCGAATTGAGCTGGTTGGCAGTGTCATAGGAGCCGGTGCTCACCGACAAGATCGGCAAGCCTGCCTGCAACGCCCCGCGACACAAGCCGAGGATCCGTGGGTCTGGCTTGCTGTCGCTGGTCAGCAACAGGCCAGCCAGGGGCACGCCATTGATCGCTGCCAGGCTCACGGCAAGGATGATGTCGTCGCGATCGCCAGGCGTCACCACCAAAGTGCCGGGTTTGAGCAGCGGCACAGTGTTGGCCACGGTGCGGGCGCAGATGATGATGGTGTTCATCCGCCGTTGTTCGTAATCGCCGGCATTGAGTACTTGTGCGCCGAGCAGCTCGGCCAGATCACGGGTGCGTGGGGCATTGAGCTCAGGCTGGTAGGGGATACAGCCCAGCAGGCGGAAGTCGTTACCGCGCAACAGCGGCGAGTGCTCGCGCAGGCGGCTGGCGAACTCGGCCATGCTTTCCTCGGTGCGCACCTTGTTGAGGATCACCCCCAGCACTTTCGGGTCGCGGGGGCCGCCGAACAGCTGGGCTTGCAATTCCACCCGGCCAGACAATTCGCTGAGCACCTCGTTTTCTGGCGCCGAGACCAGAATGACCTCGGCGTCCAGGCTCTTGGCCAGGTGCAAGTTGACCCGCGCCGCGTAGCTGGCGTGGCGAGTCGGCACCATGCCTTCCACCACCACCACATCGTTACCGACGCAGGCCTGTTGATAGAGGCGGATGATTTCTTCGAGCAGCTCGTCCAGCTGGCCGTCGCCGAGCATGCGCTCGACATGCGCCAGGCTCAGCGGCGTCGGCGGCCTCAGGCCATGGGTGCGGGCGATCAGTTCGGTGGAGCGTTCCGGGCCGGTATCACCGGGATGGGGCTGGGCGATCGGCTTGAAAAAACCAACCTTCAGCCCGCCGCGCTCCAGGGCGCGAACCAGGCCTAGGCTGATGGAGGTCAGGCCGACGCCAAAGTCGGTCGGCGCAATGAAAAATGTTTGCATGCGTGCTTCTCGAGATAAGCGGTGCAAGGGATCAATCGCCAAGGGTATCGCTATCGGCCCCTTGAGCGCACCAGCCACAATCGAATAGCTGGCCGATGCGCTGTTCGCGCAGCGCTGCATCGAGCACCCAGGGCCGGGCCTGCCACGGCGGTTGGTGGCGCAGGTGCTGGGTGTGGCCGCAGGACAGATCGACTACCCAATGGCCTTCTTCGTCCTGATGAAAGCCTGTGACCCGACTGACGGGTCGCCCATCGTGGGCGGTGCGTTCGCAATCGGGCGATGCCTTGGTTACACTTGTCCGCTCTACATTCTTTTGCAAAAGGTCTCGCCCCCATGCCGATCGCCGCCAACAAGGCTGTCTCCATCGACTATACCCTGACCAACGACGCCGGGGAGGTCATTGACAGCTCCGCCGGCGGCGCGCCGCTGGTTTACCTGCACGGTGCTGGCAACATCATCCCAGGCCTGGAAAAAGCCCTGGAAGGCAAGAACGTCGGTGACGAACTGGAAGTTGCCGTCGAGCCAGAAGAGGCTTACGGCGAATACCTGGCCGAGCTGGTCAGCACCCTGAACCGCAGCATGTTCGAAGGCGTCGACGAGCTGGAAGTGGGCATGCAGTTCCACGCTTCCGCTCCGGACGGCCAGATGCAGATCGTCACCATCCGCGACCTGGACGGCGATGACGTCACTGTCGACGGCAACCACCCGCTGGCTGGCCAGCGCCTGAACTTCAAGGTCAAGGTTGTCGATGTGCGTGATGCCAGCGAAGAAGAAATCGCTCATCGCCACATCCACGGCGAAGGTGGCCATCACCACTGATTTTCTGCGCTAAGCTCAGAGAGTCGCCAGGCGCTCGGGCAAGCCGTACTTGCCCTCCATGGGAGGGTTGACGGTTTGCCCGCGCGCCTTTTTAGTGGGCGCAATTCGCCCCCAGCGACAACCGGGAACCGAGAGGGGATTACATCATGAGTGCATTTCACGACCTGACGTTGAAGGCGTTGGACGGCAAGGACCTGCCCCTTGCACCGTTCAAGGGCCAGGTGGTGCTGGTGGTCAATGTCGCCTCCAAGTGTGGTCTGACGCCGCAGTACGCTTCGCTGGAGACGTTGCACCAGCAGTTCAAGGGCAAGGGCTTCAGTGTCTTGGGCCTGCCCTGTAACCAGTTCGCCGGCCAGGAGCCTGGCAGCGAGAAAGAGATTCAGGACTTCTGCAGCCTCAACTACGGCGTGAGCTTTCCTCTGAGTGGCAAGCTTGAGGTCAATGGCCCGCAGCGCCATTCGTTGTACCGCCTGCTGGCGGGCGAGGGTGCTGAGTACCCGGGGGATATCACCTGGAATTTCGAGAAATTCCTGGTGGGCAAGGACGGCCGCGTGCTGGCCCGATTCGCCCCGCGCACTGCACCGGATGATCCGACGGTGGTGCAGGCGATCGAAAAAGCCTTGGGCTAATTGCCCTGGGGCGCCATTAGAGTGACTAGTGGCTACAACAGCCATCACAGACACTTCGATAGCCCCCGATCACTCCAATCAATAGTGCTGTGCCGGCCATCTGGCGCCCCCTAAGCTCAGGTGAATTTCTCACCTATGGGAGCGCCCGATGTCCACCAACCCGCTGTTCCAACCCTTTACCCTGGGCGCCCTCGAGCTGCCGAGCCGGGTGGTCATGGCTCCTATGACCCGCACCTTCAGCCCCGGTGGTGTGCCGCATGACGGCGTGGTCGAGTACTACCGTCGCCGCGCCGCAGCTGGGGTTGGCCTGATCATCACCGAAGGCACCACGGTCGATCACAAGGCGGCCAACGGATACCCCAACGTGCCGCGCTTTCATGGTGAGGATGCCCTGGCCGGCTGGAAGCGGGTGGTCGACGCCGTCCACGCTGAAGGCGGGCGCATCGTGCCGCAGCTATGGCATGTGGGCAGCGTGCGCCGCCTCGGCACTGAGCCAGATGCGGCGGTGCCAGGCTATGGGCCCAGCGGCAAGCGCAAGGACGACAAGGTCGTGGTGCATGAGATGAGTCACGCCGATATCCAGGAGGTGATCGCTGCGTTCGCCCAGGCTGCGCGGGATGCCCAGGCCATCGGCATGGATGGGGTCGAGATCCATGGCGCCCATGGCTACCTGATCGACCAGTTCTTCTGGCAGGCCAGCAATCAGCGTGATGATGAATATGGCGGTGATCTGGCCGCGCGTTCGCGCTTTGCCATTGAACTGATCCAGGCCGTGCGCGCGGCGGTAGGGCCGCACTTCCCGATCATCCTGCGTTTCTCGCAGTGGAAACAGCAGGACTACAGCGCCCGCCTGGTAGAAACGCCTGAGGCCCTGGCCGCCTTCCTCAAGCCCCTGGCCGACGCCGGCGTGGATATCTTCCATTGCTCGACCCGCCGCTTCTGGGAACCAGAGTTCCCAGGCTCGGAGCTGAACCTGGCCGGCTGGACCCGTAAGCTCACCGGTAAGCCCACCATCACCGTTGGCAGTGTTGGCCTGGATGGCGAGTTCCTGCAGTTCATGGTCGACACCGACAAGGTGGCCAAGCCCGCCAGCCTGGAAGGGCTGCTGCGCCGCTTGGATGATCAGGAGTTCGACCTGGTCGCGGTTGGGCGAGCGCTGTTGGTCGATCCGCAGTGGGCGCAGAAAGTCCGCGAGGGGCGTGAGCAGGAGGTGCTGCCGTTCAGCCGCGAGGCGCTGTCGAGCCTGGTTTGATGGCCATGGCAGAGGCAGTGCCGGTGTTGGCAGGGTGAGCGGGCTGACGAGAGGCGCTACTCAGGTACCCCTCGAACTGCTCGACAATCGCCGGCCAGCCCTGGCGGCTAGCGTGCTGGCGGGCATTGAGGCGGACCCGGCGCAGGGTCTCGCCTTCTTCCAGCAGCCAGCAGGCGGCATCGATGAACGCTGCCTGGTCACCCGGCATGGCCAGCGCACCGCTGTGGCCGTGGCGGATGTGCTGGGCGGCAGCGGCTTCGTCGTAGGCGACCACGGCCAAGCCTGAGGCGAGCGCTTCGAGGACCACATTGCCGAAGGTTTCAGTGAGGCTCGGGAACAGAAACAAGTCGCCGCTGGCATAGTGCTCGGCCAGCACCTCACCCCGTTGAGCCCCGCAAAACACCGCATCGGGCAACTGCTGCTCCAGGCTGGCCCGTTGTGGGCCGTCGCCAACCATGATCAAGCGCAGGCGCCTTTGTGGATAAGTGCGCTGTAGCGCCTCCATGCACGGGCGCAACAGGGAGAGGTTTTTCTCTGCCGCCAGCCGCCCGACATGTAGCACGGCGAGGTCGTCCGGCGCCAAGCCCCACTGCTCGCGCAGCGCCTGACTGCGCCGGGCTGGATTGAACAGGCAGGCATCGACGCCGCGCGCCATTAGCGCCAGGCCCACGAACCCCCGCCGCTCCAGTTCCAGGCGCTGGCTGATGCTCGGTACCAGCGTGGTTGCCGTGCGCCGGTGGAACCAGCGCAGGTAGTGGGTCAGCAGCCGCGCCAGCAGACCCAACCCGTATTGCCCGGCATATTGCGCAAAGTTGGTGTGAAAGCCGCTGACTACAGCGATCCCCAGGCGCCGCGCGGCACGCAGGGCACTCAGCCCGAGCGGCCCTTCGGTGGCGATGTACAGCACGTCCGGCCGCTGTCGGCGCCAACGCCGCCACAGCTTGTGCACCGAGACGCCGCCCCACTGCAAGCCCGGATAACCCGGCAGCGGCCAGCCCTTGCACAGCAGCAGGTTGTCGTCCTCCTGTGCAGCGGAGTCATCGGCCTGGCGCGGGCGGATGATCTCTACCTGATGCCCGCGTTGGCGCAAGCCGTCGCTCAGCCGGCCAAGGGTGTTGGCCACGCCGTTGATCTCGGGTGGAAAGGTTTCGCTGACCAGGGTGATGCGCAGGCTCGGTGTATTCATGACAAAAAGTTTCCGCGCCCGCTGTTGCGGTTAAGTGACGGCGTTGTGACGGGCAGATGACGGCTGATTTCCGGCTGTTTCGCTTGTATGAATATTTCCTTGCAGCGCACTCAAGAAGGTTGCCGATCCAGCCGATGCAGATGCATTCGAATGGCCGTTGGCGCTCCAGGAGTGCGGTAATGTTCAACAACAAACTCAAGCAAGAAATCCAGCAGTTGCGTGAAGAGCTGCTGTCGATGGAGCAGGTCAAAAGCAGCCTCGACAGCGAGATGCTGGTGCTTCAGCTCGACCCCCAGGGGCGCATCGAAACGGTCAATAGCAACTTTGAGCAAGAAATGCTCTATCGCGCCGAGCAACTGATCGGACGCAACATCGAAGAGATCGTGCCGGCGCATGTGAAGAAGCTCGATTTCTATCAGCGCATGAACAGCGCCATCACCCGTGGCGAGCACCTCAATGGCGCCTTCCGTCTGCTGCGCGGCAATGGCGAGGAGGCCTGGTTGCGCTCGATTCTGCAGCCGGTCAAAGGTAGCGACGGGCGGATCAAGTATTTCAGCCTGCATTCCAGCGACCTGACCCGCACCATCGAAACCTCCCGCGAACACGAAAGCCTGATCAAGGCGTTGATGCGCTCCACAGCGGTGATCGAGTTCAGCCTCGACGGCCAGGTGCTGACCGCCAACGACCGCTTTCTCCAGACCATGGGTTATCGCCTGGAGCAGGTGCGCGGCAAACACCACCGGCTGTTCTGCGAGCCGGAAGAAGCCAACTCGGCCGGTTACCAGGCGTTCTGGGACAAGCTGCGCCGTGGCGAATTCGTGGCTGACCGGTTCAAGCGTATCGATGCCCATGGCCGGGTGGTTTGGCTCGAAGCGTCCTATAACCCGATCATCGATGCCCACGATGTGCTGTACAAGGTGGTCAAGTTCGCCACGGTCATCACCGATCAGGTCAATCAGGAATTGGCGGTAGCGCAGGCCGCAGACATTGCCTACACCACCTCCGTGGGCACCGACGCCAGTGCGCGTAAGGCGACCGATGTGGTCACGCAGACGGTCAGCGTGATGCGCGGGCTGGAAGCCTCGATGCAAGAGGCCGCCGAGGGCATCCAGGCGCTGGACACCCAGTCACGGGTGATCGGCTCGATCATCAAGACCATCAGCGACATCGCTGGGCAGACCAACCTGTTGGCGCTTAACGCCGCCATCGAGGCTGCGCGTGCCGGCGAGCAGGGCAGGGGGTTTGCGGTGGTTGCCGACGAAGTACGGCAACTGGCCTCGCGTACCAGCACCGCTACCGAGGAGATCGCCCGGGTGGTGCAGCAGAACGAGCAGTTGGCCCAGGCCGCGGTGGATATCATCGACACCAGCAAGCGCCAGGCCGAGCAAGGCCTGAGCTTGGCCGGTGAGACCGGGGATGTGATCGTCGAGATTCAGGATGGGGCGAAGAAGGTGGTGGAAGTGGTAGGCCAGTTCTCCAGCCAACTGAGCCACTGATCCGGGTGCCGAGGGGCTGCGCAAGGCAGCCCCACGCTTTTCAGCTACGCTCGCGCACCCAGAACAGGGTGGCCCCGGCCACCGCCGCGGGCATCATCACGATGTTGACGAAAGGAATCAGCAACGCCAGGTAGGTAATCCCACCAAAGCCCATGCTCTGCCAGCGCTTTTGGCGCAGCCAGGCGAGCATGTCCTGCCAGCTCATCTTGTTGTTGTCGGCCGGGTAGTCGATGTACTGGATGGCCATCATCCATACGCCGAAGATCAGCCACAGCGGCGCGGCGATCACGTTCACCACCGGGATGAACGAGAGGATGAACAAACCGAGCGCACGGGGCAGGAAATAACCCAGTTTGCGCATTTCCCGACCGAAGGTACGCGGCACCATGGCCATCAGCTCACCCCAGCTGAAGGCCGGGAAGGTGTCCTCACCGCGCACCACCACCTCGACCTTCTCAGCGAGAAAACCGTTGAACGGCGCGGCGATGATGTTGGCCACCAAGGTGAAGGTGAAGAAAATCATCAACACCAGCAAGGCGACGAACAGCGGCCAGAGGATGTAGGTGAGAAAGCTCAGCCAGTCCGGCAAGGTCGGCATCAGCGTATCGACCCACAAGCTGAATTGGTGTCCGGCGAAGTACACCAAGGCGCCGAACAGCAACAGGTTGATTGCCAGCGGCAGCAGCACGAACAGCCGCAGGTTAGGGCTCAGGACCAGTTTCAGGCCTTCGCGCAGGTACTGGGGGCCGGAAAGGACGGGGGCTTGCATCGAGACGCTCCGCAAAAGAGAAAAACGCGCTGACCTTACCGAGTTTGCCGCGCCGACGAAAGGCGGGCAGACGCCGAGAAACGGGCTGTAACAAAAGCAGGTGGATAGTTTCTATCGGTTTTTCGCTTGGATAGAGCCTCTCTATAAGGTGGATTGTCGGAGGATATTTCCTTAATCTCTGCGACCTCGCTACAGTGCGCTCAACTTTCGGTTTTCGGACCTGCGCGTTGTAGCCTTCCCCAAGTGCTGCGTGGGTCCTTTTTATTCCAGCTGCCGCCGCCGGTACATCGATGCCGACCCCGTGCGGCCCGCTCGACAGGAGTTCGACATGTCTGAAGTACGTCATTCGCGCGTGATCATCCTCGGTTCCGGCCCTGCCGGTTACAGCGCCGCGGTGTATGCCGCACGCGCCAACCTCAAGCCGCTGCTGATCACTGGCATGCAGGCTGGCGGTCAGCTGACCACCACCACTGAAGTCGACAACTGGCCGGGCGACCCCCATGGCCTGACGGGCCCAGCCCTGATGCAGCGCATGCAGGAGCACGCCGAGCGTTTCGAGACCGAGATCGTGTTCGATCACATCAACGCCGTAGACCTCGCCAACAAGCCGTTCACCCTGCAAGGCGACAGCGGCACCTACACCTGTGACGCACTGATCGTCGCCACCGGTGCCAGCGCTCGCTACCTGGGCCTGCCGTCGGAAGAAACCTTCATGGGCAAGGGCGTTTCTGCCTGCGCTACTTGCGATGGCTTCTTCTATCGCAACAAGCCGGTCGCTGTGGTGGGTGGTGGTAACACCGCTGTCGAAGAAGCCCTGTACCTGGCCAACATCGCCAGCAAGGTCACCCTGGTGCACCGCCGCGAAACCTTCCGCGCCGAGAAGATCCTGGTCGACAAGCTCAACGCCCGTGTGGCCGAAGGCAAGATCGAGCTCAAGCTCAACGCCACCCTGGACGAAGTACTCGGCGACAACATGGGCGTTACCGGTGCGCGTCTGAAGAACAACGACGGCAGCAGCGACGAGATCAAGGTTGACGGCGTGTTCATCGCCATCGGCCACACCCCGAACACCTCGCTGTTCGAAGGCCAGCTGACCCTCAAGGACGGCTACCTGGTGGTCAATGGCGGCCGTGAAGGCAACGCTACCGCGACCAACGTTGAAGGTGTGTTCGCCGCGGGCGACGTGGCAGACCACGTTTATCGCCAGGCAATTACCTCGGCCGGCGCTGGCTGCATGGCGGCACTGGATGTCGAGCGTTACCTGGACGGGCTGGCTAACGCTTCGTTCTAAGGCATCTGATGCACAACGCTGGGCTGGTCAGCCAAAGCCATTGGCGGCCGGCCTGGCGCTATCGCGGGGCAAGCCCGCTCCCACGTGGTCATGTATACGCGTGGGAGCGGGCTTGCCCCGCGATGCATTTCACAGGCTGAGGCGCATCGACGGGTCTATGAGTTTGGCTTGCCCATAACCCTAGAATCTCC
>NZ_JBCPSP010000031.1:0-68478 GCF_051129895.1 Pseudomonas sp. Je.1.5.c | reverse complement strand
GGGTCGCGGGAAGCTGGGAGTTGCTGCTGGCCATGGGCGGGCTGTACCTGCTCAGTGACAGCCTGGAAAAGAACATGCAAAAGGCCGAGGCCGAAATTGGCGATAAGTCCATGGAAGCCTGGCTGGCGTTGCAGGGCTCCAGCTTGGCGATACTCGGAGGGAGCGTTGAAACGGTCGGGTTGATTGTCCGGCAGAGCGCTTTGCAGGTTCAGAAAAGCGCGGCGTTGGCGGCGGCCGGGGCATCAGGTGCAAGCTCGGGGGTAGCGGTGGGCCACTCGTTGGTTAGAGTGGGCGCGATAATAAGTGCGGTGACGGGATTATATGACTCTGCCCAGGCAAGCCTAGCAGTGAAACGCACTCTAGCTAATGGAGAAAACTTAGTAATAGCTGCATATATGTTAGCCGGCTTCCTATCTGCCGCTGGAACCTACTTTTCAACAGCCGCCGTTTCTAGCCAGTTATTGCTAGGCCCGCTGGGCATTGCAATAGCTCTTAGTATAACGGCTTACAGCGCTATGAAATGGGCTGAACAAAACGAGCCTACCCCCTTGGAGCGCTGGGCCAAGCGATGTTATTTCGGGGAAGCCAACGAGACTCCCGTCATTCACTGGAACAGACCCGAGCATGCCGACATCGCTTTTGCTGAACTCAATGCGGCCACGCTAGGGCTCCTCACTCACCTGGAGTTCAAAACCCTAAGAGCAGACCCAACAATAAGTTCGAAAATTGGAGGATTGGCAAGTTTAGCTACACAGCGGCATATCAAATTCAGAATCATTTTACCTGGCTTTGACGAGACTAGGTCCGCCTATCACTGGACGCTCACTGTGCATCGCCACGGAGACGGCCTCTCGCCCGACTACACGGGGGGAGAAACTATTATCAGCGGTAAATTTCATCCTTTACCGGACTCTACGACTGCCTTGAGACAGGCTTCGCTGCGAGCCTCCCAGCTTCCAAAATTCCCTGATTACAAAAAAGACAGCATCGTGGTGAATAAAATTAGACACCAAGCCGGCACTGCAAAAAGCGGGTATTTCTATCATGAAGACCTCAGCGGCAGCATCGAACTTAACCCCGATCTCGGCAAGCACAATATCTTAGCTGCAACCCTGTCCGTGATCTATTGGCCCGACCGTGCAATTTCTGACGCATACGCAGAAATAGTTTTAGAGCGAAAAAACTCATGAACAGCCCAAAAAAATACCACCCTCGTCGCCCTCTAGGATGGAAGTACGACCTACCTAGACCCAATGAAACTCCAACTTTGCGCATTGATACAGATGCTTTAAAGCTCTCGCCCAACCATGTCAACCTCGTCTATCTCGAGCTACCCAGATCAACATTGAGAATGAGAGGCATAGGTGTTATTGGCGGTAGTTTCATGCTTCTCTACCTCACAGCCACATTGTTATTCATCGCTTATATTCTCCTTATAGACACATTCGAACCAGGCTTCGCTCTCATATTTATTGGAGGCGGCGCCATCCTTTACTGGCCAATTATCCCCACCATACGAATGGACATTCAACTCCCCCGCGACGAACCCATCCGCTTCAACCGGCTACGGCGCAAAGTCTATTTCTACCAATACCACTTTGACCGACTCCACCTATTCAGCCGCCAACGCTGGGGTATCCGCCCAGTTGTCTACGACTGGGATGACCTGATCGCCGAAGCCTGCAGCGTATACGCACCGATGGGCAATGGCGGTCTAATCGAAAACGTCGTGATTTCGGTGATCAAGCCCGGCACTGAAGAGGTAATCGACCGCCTGTTCTTCACCCACGATATCGAGCTAGGAAAGCAGTACTGGGCACTTGCTCAGTTGTTCATGCAACAAGGCCCCCAGGCCCTGCCCGAGTTCGTCCACCCACCCCGAGACTGGAACGATGATTCACAATTAAGCCCGATTCACTGCATCGCCCCAAAGGTTCAATGGCCGACAGCGATCGATATTGAGTCGCGCACAGCGCCAGCCGCTGACGACAGCCGGTAAGCCATTGCAGCGACAGACCTTTCCCACAACAGGGCCGGTCACAGTGCCCCACCGGGCAGCCCAAGGGTGCCGCCAAGCCATTTCACCGCTACAATGCGCGCCTAAACCGTGACAGCCCGAAAATATAACGACATGTCCCTGCCAAAGAATCACCTGGAACTGCTCAGCCCTGCCCGCGACGTGGCGATTGCCCGCGAGGCCATCCTGCACGGCGCTGATGCCATCTACATCGGCGGCCCTAGCTTCGGCGCGCGCCACAATGCCTGCAATGAAGTCGGCGAGATCGCCGAGCTGGTGGAGTTCGCCCGGCGTTACCATGCGCGGGTGTTCACTACCATCAACACCATCCTTCACGACAACGAACTGGAACCTGCGCGCAAGCTGATCCATCAGCTGTACGACGCCGGGGTCGATGCGTTGATCGTCCAGGATCTGGGGGTGATGGAGCTGGATATCCCGCCGATCGAGCTGCACGCCAGCACCCAGACCGACATCCGCACCCTGGCGCGGGCCAAGTTTCTCGACCAGGCCGGTTTCTCCCAGCTGGTTCTGGCCCGTGAGCTGAACCTGCAAGAAATCCGCACCATCGCCAGCGAAACCGATGCAGCCATTGAGTTCTTCATCCATGGCGCCCTGTGCGTGGCCTTCTCCGGCCAGTGCAACATCTCCCACGCCCAGACCGGGCGCAGCGCCAACCGTGGCGATTGCTCGCAAGCCTGCCGCCTGCCCTACACCCTCAAGGATGATCAGGGCCGGGTAGTGGCGTTCGAGAAGCACCTGCTGTCGATGAAGGACAACAACCAGACCGCCAACCTGCGCGACCTGGTCGACGCGGGCGTGCGCTCGTTCAAGATCGAGGGCCGCTACAAGGACATGGCCTACGTCAAGAACATCACCGCTCACTACCGCAAGGAGCTCGATGCGATCCTGGAAGACCGCCCGGCCCTGGCCCGCGCCTCCAGCGGCCGCACCGAGCACTTCTTCCTGCCCGATCCGGACAAGACCTTCCACCGCGGCAGCACCGACTATTTCGTCAGCGAACGCAAAATCGATATCGGTGCCTTCGACTCGCCTACCTTCACCGGCCTGCACGTGGGCGTGGTGGAAAAGGTCGGCAAGCGCGACCTGCAAGTGGTCACTGAAGTGCCGCTGAGCAATGGCGATGGCCTCAATGTGCTGGTCAAGCGCGAAGTGGTGGGCTTCCGGGCCAACATCGCCGAGCCCAAGGGCGAGTTCGAGGAAGATGGCCAGAAGCGTTACCGCTACCGCGTCGAGCCCAACGAGATGCCTGACGGCATGCACCGCCTGCGCCCGAATCACCCGCTGTCGCGCAACCTCGATCACAACTGGCAGCTGGCGCTGCAGCGCACCTCCGCTGAGCGCCGCGTGGGCGTGGCGTGGAAAGCACAGCTGCGCCAAGCGCGCCTGGAGCTGAACGCGACCAGTGAGGAAGGCGTCAGCGTCAGCGTTGCCCTGGATGGCCCGTTTGGCGAGGCCAACAAGCCGCAGCAGGCACTAGAGCAACTGCATGACCTGCTCGGCCAGCTGGGTACCACCCAGTACCACGCCACTGCCATCGAGCTGGATGCGCCGCAGGCGTTCTTCATCCCCAACTCGCAGCTCAAGGCCCTGCGCCGCGAGGCGATCGAGGCGCTGACCGCAGCACGGGTCAAGGCTCACCCTCGTGGCGGGCGTAAAGCCGAGACCACTCCGCCGCCGGTGTATCCGGAGTCGCACCTGTCGTTCTTGGCCAACGTCTACAACCAGAAGGCCCGCGACTTCTACCATCGCCATGGCGTGCAATTGATCGACGCGGCGTACGAGGCCCACGAGGAACACGGCGAAGTTCCGGTGATGATCACCAAGCACTGCCTGCGCTTCTCCTTCAACTTGTGCCCCAAGCAGGCCAAGGGCGTGACTGGCGTGCGTACCAAGGTGGCACCGATGCAGCTGATTCAGGGCGATGAAGTGCTGACCCTGAAGTTCGACTGCAAGCCCTGCGAGATGCATGTGGTAGGCAAGATGAAGTCGCACATCATCGATCTGCCGACCCCAGGCAGTGGTGTGGCGCAGGTGGTTGGGCATATCAGCCCGGAAGACCTGCTCAAGACCATCGTGCGCGCGCCGCACTGATTGCTGCGCTGTCAGCGCGGACCTCATCGCGAGGCGAGCCCCCGCACCACCAAGCACAACCCAAGCCTGCACAAGCAGCCGCACAGGCCCCTGGACACATCGTCCAGGGGCCTGTGCGGCTGCATTGAGCCCATTTTGTCTCATTTGATATTTGCTATGTGACCGGACGCGGAATTTTGGTACGACGGTACACCAAATACCACTGTAAATGATAATTGCTACCAGATATGATCCGAGCCCTCTCCCACCCCCAAGGATCGTATCGTCCATGCGTCGTGCGTTCGTTTCACTCTGCCTTCTCAACGCAGTCTCCCCAGCGGTCCTGGCAGAATCGTCAGCCGCCCAGCCGGTTGAGCTGCAAGCGGTCAATATCGATGCGGCCAGCGAGCGCGAACGTGCCGATGGACCAGTGGTTGGCTACCGGGCCACGCGCTCGGCGAGTGCGACGCGCACCGACACCGCGCTGCATGAGACGCCGCAGTCGATCAGCGTGGTGCCCCGCGATGTCCTTGAAGACACCGCAGCCACCCGCTTGCAGGATGCCCTGGATTACGCCGGCGGCGTCGGCCGGGCGAACAATTTCGGCGGCCAGGGCCTGACCACCGTGACCGTGCGCGGTTTCACCACCGGTGAGTACTACCGCAACGGCTTCCCGATCAACCGTGGCTACCCGAACGCGCCCGATGCCAATACCGTCGAACGGCTGGAGGTGATCCGTGGTCCGGCCACCAGCCTGTACGGCCGTGGCGACCCTGGCGGCACCTTCAACGTGGTCAGCAAGCAACCATTGGCCGAACCCAGGGTGACCCTGGGCAGCCAGGTCGACGACCATGGCATGCAGCGCGCCACCCTCGATGCCAGCGGGCCACTGAGCGAGGACGGCCGCCTGGCCTACCGGCTCAACATGCTTGGCGAGGGCGGTGAAAGTTTTCGTGATGATGTCGACAGCGAGCGCTATGACGTCGCACCGGTGCTGAGCTGGCAGGTCAGCGATAGCACCAAGATCGTCTTCGAGGGCGATTTCATGCGCAACAACCACCCGCTCGACCGCGGGCTGACCCGCTATCCGACCCAGCGCGGCAGCGCCTCGCGTGATACCAACATCTGGGAGACAGGCAGCGACAACCTGCTGCACAACGACAACAACATGGCCCAGCTGCGCTTCGAGCATCTGCTCAACGACAACTGGACCCTGGCCGGCGGCATGCAGTGGCTGGACGGCACCCTCGAAGGCAATGCCGTCGAAGCCAAAGCCTTGCAGGCCGACGGGCGCACCCTGGGGCGCAACTTCAACTACCGCAAACTGCAATGGAGTGACCGCGACTACCAGCTCAACCTCACCGGCCATTTCGACACCGCAGGTTTTGCCCACACCCTGTTGACTGGCATCGAGTACGAGGATTACCACTACCAGTCGATCATCCAACGCTCGGCCGCAGGTGCCGGTGCCTACCCGATCGACCTGTTCGACCCGGTATTGGGCCAGCCCCGCCCGGCACTGAGCCGCACCACCACCCATGATCAGGAACACCTCAAGACCTGGGCGGCGTTCATCCAGGACCAAGTAGCGCTAACCGAGCGCCTGAAGCTGTTGGCCGGGGTGCGTCTGGAGCGTTTCGAGCACGACTACGACAACTACCTGCCCAACACCCAGGGCTGGCAAGCGGCAGACAACGCAGTGACGCCGCGTTTTGGCGTGATCTATGACCTGACCGACAGCCTTGCCGTGTACGCCAACACCGCACGCTCGTTCAAGCCCAACAGCGGTGCCAGCCGCCAGGGTGATGGTTTCGACCCGGAGAAAGGCAAGTCATATGAGTTGGGCGTCAAGTGGCAGGCCCTGGACCAACAACTGAGCATCGATGCGGCGGTGTACCACATCGTCAAACAGAACGTGCTGGCCAACGACCCGCAGGATGATGCTTACAAGATTGCCGCAGGCGAAGTGCGCAGCCGTGGCCTGGACATCAATGTCGCCGGCAACCTCACCCCTGAGTGGCGGGTGATTGGCGGTTATGCCTATGTCGATGCCGAGGTCACCAAGGACACCAGCCTGTCCACCGGCACCCGCCTGGCCAACATTCCGCGCAACAGCTTCAGCCTGCTCAATACCTATGAGTTCCAGGATGGTCTGGCCAAAGGCCTGGGCTTGGGCGTGGGGGTCAAATACGTCGATGATCGCGCCGGCCAGACCCAGGCGCAGACTTACACCATGGAGCAGTACAGCGTGGTCGACCTGTTGAGCTTCTACCAGCTCAATGAGCATGTGCGGCTGAACCTGGATGTGAAGAACCTGTTCAACAAGGGCTATGACGAAGGCGCGTTCAACACCTACGTCTACCCGGGTGCGCCGCGCACGGTGCAGGCGGGGATTGCCTATACCTTTTGAAAGTGGGGCCGCAAAGCGGCCCTTCGCGGGAGCAGGCCCTCAAGTTCGCCCTGTTTCAACACAACCAAACACCCGCCGCACCAGGCTGGCCAGGGCCTGCTCGCCCATGAACGCCTGGTCAAGGCACTGCTCGGCACAGCGCAAATGCGCCAACAAACGTTCGCGGGTCGCGGTCTCGCCGCACACGGCGACCAGGGTCGATTTACCCGCATCCTTGCCCTGATCCTTGCCTGTGCCAGGGTCGTGATCGCGCAGGTCGTCATACAGCTGAAACGCCTGCCCCAGCTCACCAGCAAAATGCAGCAAGGCCTCACGCACCGCTTGCGGTGAGTCAGCGATCTCACACGCCATCTGCATGATCGCCGCAAACAGCACCCCGGTCTTCAGCCGGTTGGTCTCGGCGATCTGCTGCGCGCTACGTGGCTGGCTGCCTTCGCGCAGGTCCTGCAACTGGCCTTTGACCAAGCCTTGCGCACCAATCGCTTCGGCGAGGATCGACACCAGGCGAGTACGCGTCGCCGCCGGCAGGGTTTCGATCCCTGCGACCAGGCCGAACGCGCGCGAGAGCAAGGCGATGGCGGCAAGGATCGCCACGTCTTCGCCAAAAGCCAGGTGCAGCGTAGGCCGACCTCGTCTGAGCGCCGCGTCGTCCATGCACGGCAGGTCATCCAGTACCAACGATGCGGCATGCACCATTTCCACCGCACAGCCCAGTTCCAACGCCGCGTGTGGGCATGCCCCCAGGCCCTCGGCGCTGAGCAGGAGCATCAGCGGTCGCAGGCGCTTGCCCGGAGCCAAGGTGCTTTCGCGCATGGCGGCAGCCAGCAGGTCACGTTCCTGGCCTGCCGGCAGCAGCTCATCCAGCCGGGCCTGCAGCGCACGCTGCAAGGCGGCGATATGCTCAGTGAGGCCGGTATCGGCGGCCGGGAGCGGTGGTGCGATGGTCGTCATCCTTGCCTCTTCTGCTCAGCGCGGCACCAGGGCCGCAGGTGAAATGGAACGACTGCCAGCAGTCGTGGCCTGACGCTATAGCGTTTTTTGAGCTTAGCTGTACAAAGCGACTAACGTTGTACAACTTAACGTTAAGCAATGACCCCGCTTGCCCTTCAATGATTCCCAGGCACCGGAGCCGGCATGAAGAAAAGCTTCCTCAGTCAACGCAAGGACGACCACCTGGACATCGTGCTGGCGCCTGACCCAGCGCAGTTACGCCAGGATCCAGGCTTCTCGGCGATCCGCTTCGAGCACTGCGCCCTGCCTGAACTGGCCCTGGACGAAATCGACCTGAGCAGCTCGCTGCTGGGCATCGCCCTGCGCGCGCCATTGCTGATCAGCTCGATGACCGGTGGTGCCGAGCGCGCCCGCTTCATCAATCAGCACCTGGCCGAGGCCGCGCAAGCACTGGGCATCGCCATGGGCGTCGGCTCGCAGCGGGTCAGTTTGCGTACCGGGCATGACCAAGGGCTGACCGGCGAGCTGCGCCGCTTGGCGCCGGATATCCCGTTGCTGGCCAACCTGGGCGCCGCCCAGTTGAGTGAGGCAGATGGCCTGGACCTGGCGCGCCGGGCCGTCGACAGCCTGCAAGCGGACGCGCTGATCATCCACCTCAATCCGTTACAGGAGGCGGTGCAGCCAGAGGGTGATCGCGACTGGCGCGGGGTGCTGGCACGGATCGCGGCGCTGACTGGCGAGTTGCCGGTGCCGGTGATCGTCAAGGAGGTCGGCGCCGGAATCTCGCCGACGGTGGCCCGCGCGCTGGTCGAAGCCGGCGTGCGCATGATCGATGTGGCCGGCGCCGGCGGCACCAGTTGGGCTGCGGTCGAGGCGCGCCGGGCGCAAACCGACGCCGATCGCGCCGTGGCGATGGCCTTCGCCGATTGGGGCATTCCCACGGCGCAGTGCCTGTTGGCTGTACGCCGAGCCTTGCCAAATGTGCCGCTGATCGCCTCTGGGGGCATTCGTGATGGCATCGATGCGGCCAAGGCGATACGCCTGGGCGCCGACCTGGTCGGTCAGGCGGCCGGGGTGTTGATGGCTGCCACCCAGTCCAGCGACGCGGTGGTGGAGCATTTCGATATTGTCCTGCGCCAGTTGCGCATTGCCTGTTTCTGTACCGGATCGCGCAATCTGCTCGAGCTGCGTCGGGCGCGGCTGCTGGGCAACCAGCTGGACCTGCCATGAGCCATTTCGCGGTGGTAGCGCCGCCCTACCCTAGCCATTTCAAAGCGCTGCAAGCGCTGGCCGGGACGTTGCTGCAGCGCGGCCACCAGGTGACGTTTTTTCATCAGTGCGACAGCCAGCGCTGGCTCGACGATGCGCGCATCGCCTTTTGCCCGGTAGGCCTGGACCAGCGGCCTGCCGGTAGCCTCGATCAGGCGCTCCAGCTGGCCGCCAATCCCAGCAACCCCTGGCGTCTTCGCCGGCTGATCCGCCAGTTGGCAGAAACCAGCGCCCTGCTCTGCGCGCAGCTACCGGCGGCGCTGCAGCAGCAGCGCATTGACGCGGTGCTCAGTGACCAGATGGAGCCGGCCGGCGCCTTGGTCGCCGAGGCGCTGCACTTGCCCATGGTATCGATTGCCTGCGCCTTGCCCATCAATCGTGAAGAGGGGGTGCCGTTACCGGTAATGCCGTTCAAGTACGCCCACGACCGACGCAGCCAACGGCTGTATCAGGGCAGCACCGATGTGCATGACTGGCTGATGCGGCCATTGACCCAAGTGCTGGAAACTGCCGCACAGCGCCTCGGCCTGCCCCCGCGCGGGGGCCTGCAAGATTACCTCTCGCCCTTGGCGCAGATCAGCCAGACCCTGGCAGGCTTCGACTTTCCGCGCCAAGCCTTGCCCGGGCATTTTCATGCCGTCGGCCCATTGCGCAACAGCGAACCACAGGCGCCTGGCGCTTGGCCGCTCGATCCGCACAAACCCGTGGTGTTTGCCAGCTTGGGCACCTTGCAAGGCCACCGCTTCGGCCTGTTCGCGCGCATTGCCCGAGCCTGTCGCCTGCTCGATGTGCAACTGCTGATCGCCCATTGTGGCGGGCTCGATGTACCGCAACAGGCGCGCCTGCTGCAAATGGGCGCGGCGGTGGTCACTGATTTTGCCCCACAGCAGTGGGCGGTGCGCCGCGCCGACGTGGTGATCAGTCATGGCGGGCTGAACACCGTGATGGATGCGCTGGGCGCGGGGACGCCGCTGCTGGTGTTACCGATTGCCTTCGATCAACCTGGGGTGGCGGCGCGCGTGGTGTATCACCACTTGGGCCTGGCGCTGTCACGGCGGGCCGGGGTCAGCGCGATTGCCGCAGCCTTGGCGCATCTGCTGGAGCAGCCGATGCCCGGCCTGGCGCCGCTGCAAGCCGAGCTGGCCCAGGCTGGCGGCGTTGGCTTGGCTGCCGATATCATCGAGACGGCCGTGCGTACCGGGCAGCCTGTGCTGGCGCAGGCACCTTTATGAGCCATGACCTGATCCTGGCTGGCGGCGGCCTGGCCAATGGCCTGATCGCCTGGCGCCTGCGTCAGCTGCGACCCGAGCTGGATGTAGTGTGCCTGGAACAGCAAGACAGCCTTGGCGGCAACCATACCTGGTCGTTTCACCAGCACGACCTCGACCACCAGCAACAACAGTGGCTGCAGCCGCTCGTGGTCAAGCGCTGGCCGGCCTATCACGTGCACTTTCCACAGCTGTCCCGCAGGCTGCAAAGCGGCTATGCAAGCATCACCAGCGAGCGCTTTGCCCAGATCATCACGCCAGTGCTCGGGCCGGCCCTGCGTACCGGCTGCCAGATCCAGGCGCTGGGGCCCAGCCATGTGCGCCTGGACACTGGCGAGCAGTTGCAGGCGCGGATTGTCATCGACGGTCGCGGCGCGCAGCCCAGCAGCCAGCGAATCTTGGCCCGGCAGGCGTTTCTCGGCCAAGTGCTGCGCCTACGCCAGCCACATGGCCTGCTGGCACCGATAGTGATGGATGCGCGCGTGGCCCAGGGCGCAGGCTATCGATTCGTCTATGTCCTGCCGTTCACTGCCGACACCCTGTTGGTTGAAGACACTCACTACGTCGAGCGTGACCCGCCCGCGCCCGAGCTGCTACGGGCCAACATTGCCGATTACCTGCAGGCACACGGCTGGGCAGTAGCGCAAGTGCTGCGTGAAGAACAGGGCGTGTTGCCGATTACCCTGGCCGGCGACTTCCCCCGCTGGTGGGCCGAACAAGGCGATCAACCGCTGTCGGGCCTGCGTGCCGGGTTGTTTCATTGCACCACCGGTTATTCGCTGCCCGAAGCGGTGCGCCTGGCCGACTGGTTAGCGACCCAACCGCTCGATGATGCCGCCCAGCTGTCGCACAACCTCAAGCACTACCTGAGTGATCGCTGGCATGACCAAGGCTTCTACCGCCTGCTCAATCGCATGCTGTTCCTGGCCGGTCGGCCAGAACGGCGCTGGCAGGTGCTGCAGCGTTTCTATCAGCTTCCAGAGGCGCTGATCGCCCGTTTCTATGCTGGACAAAGCACCTGGCGCGACCGCCTGCGGCTGCTCTCGGGCAAGCCGCCGGTGCCTGTCGGGCAAGCCCTGCGCGCGGCACTGCGCCACTCCCCCCGGCACTACGAGGAGCCACAATGAGCCAAGCGAAAACAGCACTGGTTATCGGCGCAGGCCTGGGCGGCCTGGCCCTGGCCATTCGCCTGCAAGCCGCCGGGGTTAATACGACGCTGCTGGAAAAGCGTGACCAACCCGGTGGCCGCGCCTACGTCTACCGCGACCAGGGTTTCACTTTCGATGCCGGGCCCACGGTGATCACCGACCCCACGGCGATCCAGGCGCTGTTCACCCTGGCCGGCAAGCCGATGGCCGATTATGTCGAGCTACTGCCAGTCAGCCCGTTCTATCGGCTGTGCTGGGAGGATGGCACCTGCTTTGACTATGGCAACGACCAGGATGAACTGGAGCGCCAGATCCATGCCTTGGATGCCGCTGACGTGGCTGGCTACCGGCGCTTTCTGGCCTACTCCAAGGCGGTGCTCGATGAGGGCTATATCAAGCTCGGGGCGGTGCCGTTCCTGTCATTTCGCGACATGCTTCAGGCCGGCCCACAGCTGGCGCGGTTGCAGGCTTGGCGCAGCGTCTATGCCATGGTGGCACGCTTCGTGGGTAACGACAGGCTGCGTCAAGCCTTGTCATTCCATGCCCTGCTGGTGGGCGGCAACCCGTTCGCTACCTCTTCGATCTACAGCCTGATCCATGCCCTGGAGCGGCAGTGGGGGGTATGGTTTGCACGCGGTGGCACCGGCGCCCTGGTGCAGGGGCTGGTGAAACTGTTCCAAGACCTGGGCGGAACCTTGGAGTTGAATGCCGACGTCGCCGCTTTCGACGTCCAGGCTGGCCGCCTGAGCGGTGCCCGCAGCCACGATGGCCGGTACTGGCAGGCTGATGCCGTGGCCTCCAATGCCGATGTGGTGCACACCTACGCCGAACTGCTCGGCGCGCATCCGCGTGGTCAGCAGGAGGGCCGACGGCTCAAGGGCAAACGCTTTAGCAACTCGCTGTTTGTCGTGCACTTTGGCCTGAACCGTCCGCAGCCACAGCTGTGCCATCACACCGTGTGCTTCGGGCCGCGCTATCAGGCGCTGATCGATGAAATTTTCAGCGGACCGGGGCTGGCCGAGGACTTTTCGCTCTACTTGCATAGCCCCTGCGCCACCGACCCCAGCCTGGCGCCGCCGGGTTGCTCCAGTCATTACGTGCTGGCACCGGTGCCACACCTGGGCAACGCGCCGGTCGACTGGGAGATGGAGGGCCCGCGCTACCGTGATCGGATCCTGGCGTATCTGCAGCGCTACTACATGCCGGGGCTGCGCGAGTCACTGGTGACCTGCCGCACCTTCAGCCCGCTGGATTTTCGTGACCAGCTCAATGCGCACGTGGGCTCGGCGTTTTCCCTGGAGCCGATCCTGACCCAGAGCGCCTGGTTCCGCCCGCATAACCGCGATGCGCAGTTGAGCAACTTGTATCTGGTGGGTGCCGGCACCCACCCTGGCGCCGGCGTGCCCGGGGTGATTGCCTCGGCCAAGGCCACCGCTGGGCTGATGCTGGAGGATCTGCACCGATGAGCCACGACCCCTTGCTGGCCCACGCCGAACGCAGTATCGCCGTCGGCTCAAAGAGTTTCGCCGCCGCCGCGCGCCTGTTCGACGCCAACACCCGCCGCAGTGCGATGCTGCTATACGCCTGGTGTCGGCACTGCGACGATGTCATCGACGGCCAACAGGCCGGCCACGAGGCTAGCGTGCAAGCTCCAGCACTGGCCCTGCAATGCCTGCTGGAGCTGCAAGTGCAGACCGATGCCGCCTGTCGTGGTGCACCGGTTGAGCAGCCGGCGTTCGCCGCCTTGCGCGAAGTTGCCAGGCAACATGGCATTGCGCGCCAGGAGGCATTCGACCTGCTGGCCGGCTTCGCCCAGGACGTTGCCGGCGAGCATTACCGCAGCCTGGATGAGACGCTGGGCTACTGCTACCACGTGGCCGGCGTGGTGGGCCTGATGATGGCGCGGGTGATGGGCGTGCGTGACCCGGCAGTGCTCGACCGCGCCTGCGACCTGGGCCTGGCCATGCAGTTGACCAACATCGCCCGCGACATTGTCGCCGATGCCCAGGTCGGGCGCTGCTACCTGCCTGAGCAATGGCTGGAGGAGCTCGCCATCCCCCGTGACAGGCTGACCGATAAGCGCTATCGCCGCAGGTTGGCGCAACTGGCGCAACGCCTGGTCGATCACGCCGAGCCTTACTACCTCAGTGCCCAAGCCGGGTTACCGGCGCTGCCCTGGCGCTCGGCGTGGGCGGTGGCGACAGCGGCGCTGGTGTATCGGCAGATCGGGCTAAAGGTGCGCAAGGCAGGCGCCGATGCCTGGGATGGCCGGCTGTCGACTTCGAAATGGGAGAAACTGTGCGCTGTCGCTGGCGGCCTGTGGCGCGCCCTCAGTTGCCGCCTGCGTCGTTACCCAGTACGCGACCCTGGGCTGTGGGCGCGGCCTCACTCGACGCCCGCAGCGGCCCGCCATGACGCGCCCGCAACTGTGCCCGCAGACGGTCGATAGGCGGCGCGTAGAGAAAACCAAACGATACGCAACCTTGCCTGCCCTGCACCGCATGGTGCATCAGGTGCGCCTGGTACAAGCGCTTGAGGTAGCCCCGGCGTGGCACCAGGCGCAGCGGCCAGCGGTGATGCACCAGGCCATCGTGGGCGATGAAGTACAAGGCGCCATAGGCCGTCATGCCAGCGCCGATCCATTGCAGCGGATACCAGCCGAGGTTGCCCAGGGCGATCAGCACGATGGCCAGGCTGGCGAACACCAGCGCGTACAGATCGTTCTTTTCGAACCAGCCTTGGCGTGGCTCATGGTGCGAGCGATGCCAGGCCCAACCGAAGCCATGCATGATGTACTTGTGGGCGAGGTAGGCCACCGCTTCCATGGCGGTGAGGGTCAGCAGGAAGATCAGCAGGCTGGTGAACATGGCGGGTACTTCCAAAAAAGTCATTTGCACAGTCTGGCTGCTTTCTATGGAGTCTGCAGGTGATGACTTGTTCCTTTGCTGTATCAGTTCGGGCCTCATCGCGGGGCAAGCCCCCTCCCACCTGAGAAAAGCCCAAAACCCACATGCGTGGGACCGGGCTTGCCCGCTCCCACGTGAGCAAAGCCGAACACCGACTGGCGTGGGAGCGGGCTTGCCCCGCGATGAGGCCGGCAAGGCCACCTCACTGTTGCTGGTACTGGCTCAGGTACTTGTCCACCGTCGCTTTATCACCACTGCCTTCGACCTGCCACAGGCGCCGCTCGATACCCTGGGCCAGCAAATGCCCCACCGCCGCCTCGATCGCCGAGAGCACACACAGTTGGGCCGGCTCGTTGGTGGTGTAACCGACCTCGGCTTCGAGCAGCTTCTTGAACTCGATGAACTTGAACACCCCGGCGCTGCGGCCGACCGAGTAGATGGTCTTGCTGGTCATGACGTTGGCCAGTACCTGGCCGGTGCGCACGTCGACCGCGCGCAGGTTGACCGTGACCTGGTCGACCCGGTACTCACGGGAGATGTCGATGCCCAGGTAACGCGCCCCCTCGCCGCCGCTGCGCACGTTGGTGTCGTAGGCGATGATGCCGCCTTCGAGCATCAGGTTGGCGGCCTGCAGCGGTGGCAGTTCGCTCTGGATGTTGGGCGCAACGTCTGGCTTTTTCTGCGAGGCGCGGATGATCTTGCGCTCGGTCAACAGGTTTTGCAGGCCTTCGCGTTCCAGCACCACGAACCAGCCACTGGCGCTCAGGGCGTCCATCAGCATGCTGGCCGCGCCCTGGGTGACGCTGGTCGAGAAAGAGCTGGCCGGGGTCGGTTTGTATTGCCCGGTCTGGTCGCGAAAGCCATAGACCACCGCCATCAGCCGGCCCTTGGGCCGGGGCATGTTGATCAGGTCGTAGTAGGTCGAGGCGCGCGGGGTCAGGGTGGGCGAATCGGTGTCTTGTTCGGCGGGCATCGGTTCGCGCAGGCCGCAGCCTTGCAAGGTGGCGAGGATCAGCAGTGTGCTCAGCAGACGTTTCATGGTCGTTCTCCCCTAAATGCTAGTCCCGTCCCTCTCAGGGGTTCAGGCCGCTGACCTCAATGATCGAAACTTCACCGGTCGCCCGATCGGTGACCTTGATGCTCAAGGCCCCGGAATCGTCGATGACGTCGATGAGGAAGGTGTCGGTGGACATACTGCCGGTGTTGCCGTTGCTGATGTTGTCGAGCAACTGCGAGAGCATCCGCGACTCCAGTTGGTTGGTGAACCGCTCCAGGGCCGAGGTGCCGGCGAACGAGGTGCGATCCTTGAGGTCCGGGTCGTCATAGTCGTTCTGCGCCTGGGCGTTGTTGAGCAGCCAGGTGCCATTCAACGGGTTGCCACCGAACGCTGGGTTGACCGGGGTGTAGACCAGCTCGGTGGCCTGCGCCTGGCTGGCCAGGACACCTGCCAGCAGGCTGGCGGCGAGGCCACGTAGAAGCTGCTGTGGAATGTGCTTGCTCATAGCTCGTCCCTCTCCAGATCGGTGGTGTCCTGCAGCAGGCGTTGCAACTTGCGTTGGATGATCTGCTGCTTGACCAGGTCGGCGGCCGCGACGGCCTCATCGGTAAGTTGGGTGGTGTTCGGGGGTAGGAAGCGCCGGTACAGCACGTCGCTTTCAAACTCCACGGTCACCAGGCTGCCCCAGCGGGCGTCCGGGCGTTCGCGCACCACCAGGTTGAAGTCCAGGCGGCTGGTGGCGCGCAGGCGCTCGGTGAAGGCGTTGTAGAAGTCGTGGCCGATGTGCGAGATGGTGTTGTCGACGATAAAGCCCATCATCTCGTCCTCGGGGCCGGCATTGGCCGCGCCGTGGTTGAGCAGCAGGCACAAGGCCAGGACGAACGTTCTGCGGTTCATGGCGCATCTCCCTGGGCGCTGGGCCGACGCTCGCCGTTGCCACCTTCGGCAAAGGCCTGCTCGGCAACGAACTGCCAATCGCTGTAGTGTTCAAGGCCCTCGAAGGCCGACCATTGGGCATCGAAGCCGCTGCGTTTGAGCGGGGCGGCATCGGCGCGGCTGTGCACACCGGTGATGCGCCCGTCGATCGAGCGCAGCAGGCCCCATTCCTCGCCGACGGCAATCGGGTCGGGATACAACCTGCGGATATGCCGCTTGGCCGTGGGGAAGCGGTTGTCTTCGAGCAAGTCGTTGAGATCTTGCGGGTACTGGGCCAGGCCCGGGGATGCGCGGTAGTAGCTGCGCAGGGCCTGGGCGTACTGGCCGCCAACCCAGAGCAATTGCCGCTCACGCTCACGCAGGGCGCTGGTCGACCACAGGTTGCCGGTAGCGGCCAGGGCCATGCTGCTGATGGCGATCAGCAGCAGCACGCCCAGGTAGGTGAAGCCGGCGCAGGCCTTACCACTCTGCATAGAGGCTGCCATCACGCGCCCTCCCGGTTGCACCGCTCTTGATGTCCGCCACGCCGCCGGGCACGCCCTCTGGTGGTGGCACCAACTGCCAGGCATCGCTGCGCTCGGTGATCGGATCGACTGGGGTGTTGCGCAGGTAGCGCTGCTCGACCAGTTGCTCGAGCGATTCGGGGTAGCGGCCGGTGTCGCCGTAGTAGTGGTCGAGCGATTCGCGCAACACCGCCAGGCTCTGGCGCAAGGTGGCCTCGCGCGAGGCATCCAGGCTGTTGAAGTAGCGCGGCATGGCGATGGTCATCAGGGTGGCGATGATCGCCATCACTACCAGCAACTCGATCAGGGTGAAGCCTTGGCTGCGTTTCATGGCCGTCACCATTGCCCGTAGGGGATGCTGTTGAGGCCCTTGCCGCGGGCCTTGGAATACACGTCGAAGACGTCTTCGCCATCGCGTGGGTTGTCGGCGCTGCTGTCGTAGGCGCGCAGGCCCCAGCCACCCTGGTCGTCGTCCTTGACCGCCAACAGCGGGTCATGTGGGATGCGCCGCAGGAAATAGAACTTGGCGCCCTTGGCGCTGCGCACATCGCGCACGCCATCGACCAGCACTTGCAGGTTGGGCGGATAGCCGCTGGCATTGAGGCGCTTTTCGATGTAACCGGCGTCGAACGCACGCTTGTAGGCATCGATGGCATCGCGAATCTGGTACAGCGCTTCGCGCAGCTGCTGCTCCTTGCCGCGCCGTACCACGGTCTCGGTCAGTGGTGCGGCCATGGCGGCGAGCATGCCGAGCAGGGCCAGGGTCAGCACCACCTCGATCAGGCTGAAGCCGCGGGCTTGGCGTTTCATGGCTGGACAGCCCGGTTGGCCGGGACCACGGCCATCTGGCCATTGACCAAGGGCGCCTCGGCGGGCGCATCGCCCGGTGCATCGCTAGGCAAGGCGCTGGCCGGTAGCGGCTGGGCCAATTGCCGCACTTGCAGGCTCGACTCGGTGCCGGTGGCGAACTCCATGTCCGAGGGGCTCTGGTACGGCAGGTTACGCACGATCCGTGGGGTGATCGCCAAGACCAGCTCGGACTTGGTCATGTCGTCCTTGTTGCTGCCAAACAGCCGGCCCAGGCCGGGGATATCGCCAAGCCCGGGGATCTTGTTGCCGCTGGCGTTGTGGTCGTTACGCACCAGGCCGGCCAGTACCTGGGTTTCGCCGTCGTGCAGGCGCAGGCTGGTCTGCGCGTTGCGGGTGTCGACCTGGACCGGAATGGTGCCTTGGCGGGTGGCCTCAAGCGGCGTGGCATTGCTCACTTCCAGCGCCACTTTGATTGCCACTTCGTTGTTCAGGTGCACGGTGGGCTGCACTTCGAGCTTCAAGCCGACGTCCAGGTAGGTGATGCTCTCGGTGATCACTGGGCCTTGGGTCGAGGGCACCGACGTGGCGCTGATGATCGGCACCCGCTGGCCAATGTGAATGCGCGCCTGCTCACGGTTACTGACCCGAATCACAGGGCTGGCCAGGGTGTTGATGTCTTTGTCCTGGGCGTTGATCTTGGCTTGCGGCGCCGGGGCGATGCTGATGCGGCTGGAGTTGATCCCGCGCAGCTGGTCGAGCACGCTGACCGATTTGCCTTCACTGGTGAGCAGTCCGAAGGTGTTCGGCCATTGCAGGCCCAAGTCGAGGATCCGCGAGCGGGCCACTTCCATCACTTCGACTTCCAGCACCACTTCAGGGTTGGACTGATCCTGCGATTGCAGCAGTTTCTCGGCCATGCGCACGGCGTCGGGCGTGTCGCGCATGGTCAGGGTATTGAGGCGCTCGTCAACGAACACGTCGCGCGTCTTGAGCATGGTCTTGACCATGTTCATCGCGGTGTTGGCATCGATGCTGGTCAGGTAGAAGGTGCGCATGACCAGTTCCTGGTAGTCCTTGGTCTTTTGCGGCGAGTCGGGGTAGATCAGCAGGGTGTTGTCGTTGACGATCTTCTGGTGCAGCTGGTTCTGCTCCAGCAGCAGGGCCACGGCGTCCTCGATGCGCACATCGCGCACGAAGATAGTGGCTTTCATTTCCGGACGCAGGTCTTTGTCGAAGATGAAGTTGATCCCGGCGACCTGGGCCAGGACCTCGAAGATGGTCTTCAGGTTAGCGTCACGAAACTCCAGGGTCACCGGCCGTTCCAGCTTGCTGCGCAGTTGCGGGAACGGCTGCGCAGTGCGCGCCTGGACGTTCTCGATGTCGCTGCGCAGCATGATGCCCTTCTGGTTTTGCGGATCCAGGCGCAGCACGTCACGCACGATACGCTCGGCGCCGAACAGGTCGCCCTGGCGCAGCGAGGCCTGGCCCAGGGCGATGCGGTCTTCGAGGGTGCGCATCAGCTCGATCTGGCGAATGCCTTCCTGGGCGCGGCGGTTGTTCGGCTCGAAGGTCAGCACCCGGCCGTAGCCCATGCGGGCGCCGGCAAAATCATGGCGGCTGCGGTCACTGTCGGCCTGGGTCAGCAAGGCCTCGACCGCCGCCTGGCGGCCATGGGCCAGGGCGATGTTCAGCTCGGTGTCGCGCGGGTCTTCGCGCAGGGCATCTTCCAGGCGAGCGATGCCGGCCTCGTACTGGCCCTCCTTGAACAGCGCATCGCTGTCTTTGCGCACCGCGCTGGAGCCGCACCCGGCCATCGCCACGCACAGCGCCAGGAGCAGGAATGGAGCAGGCTTGCACAACTTCGAAGGCTTCATGGTGCGCTCCCGACAGACAGGGTCTGTGGCTGGTGCAGTGGCAGGTAGACCAGGCTCAGCTCGGTGGCCGAGACGTGATCGAGGCGGTAGGTGTCGTCAATCACGTCGCCTTGGCGCACGACGTAGAGCTTTTCGCCGCTCTGCAGAAAGATCTGCAAGTCGTCGCGATCGCCGATGCGACCGATGAACTGGAACGGCAGCATGGGCGCCATGGGGGCGGCGGCAGCGACCGGGGTGTGCTGCGCCGGTTGCTCGGTGACCGTGGCCAGGGTTTGCGCTGCGCTCCAGCGCTGTACCGGGAACAGATCGCGTGATGGCTTGCCCGCGGCCTTATCGCCGGGCACGCTCGCCGTCACGCGCCGGTCCGTTGCCCGCTCGGCAACGGGGGCGCGGGCTTGCCCGGCCAGGGTTTCAACGCTGTCTTGGGTCTGGCCAAACCAGCGCCCAGGCGCCCAGGCCAATGCCGCGCTCAGGCCAAGAAAGCCAATCCATATCGCCGTGCGCTTGCTGTTCATGACGACCTCGACAGGTAAAGGGTCATGCGCAGGCGACCATTGAGTTCGCTGTCACCGATGCGCTTGCGCTGCAGCTCCAGGTCTTCGAGCACCAGGGTCGGCAGTTGCCCGAGCAGGGCCTGGAGGAAGCCGCGAATCTGTGGGTAGCTGCCGCGCACCGGCAGGACGATCTGGTAGCGCGCCAGCTGCGTCTTGGGGTCGACGCCCAGGGCGTATTCACCGCGCGCCAGGCTGATGCGCTCGGCACTGGCCAGGCGGTACAGGCGCTCGATCAGCTCGCTGGCCTGCGGTTGGCCTGGCAGTTGCTGGCGCAGGGTGTCCAGCGCCTGCTGTTCAGGCTTGACGGCAATTTTCAGCTCGCCGCGCTGCAAACGCTGGACCTGCACGCTGGCGTCGGCTTCGTTGGCGCGCAGTTCGCGCACCGCTTGCCACTGCGGCAGTACGCTGGCCACGCCGAACACCAGGGCAACGCCACTGACCAGCAGCGCGCCGAGGCCAGCGCGACCGAGGCGGCGCGCCTGTTCATGCAGGATCAGGCTAGGGACGCGCATGGCCGATCTCCCAGGTGGCGGTAAGGTTGAAGCGCACCGGGTGCTCAGGCTGGCCGGCGACCACTTCGTGGTTGAGCAGCGACACATCGCGCAGCTCGGCGCTGCGTTCCAGGCGCTGGTGGTACTGCAGCATCGCTTCCAGGTCGCGCGCTTCGGCGGCGATGCGCACCTGGCCCTTGCGCGCGTCCGGGGTGATGGTCAGGAGCGCGACGTCTTCCTGCGGCATCGCTTCGAGCATCGCGAACAGTTGCTCCCACGGCCGTTGCAGCTGCTGCGAGACGTTGCGCATCTGCGCCAGTTGCTCGGCCTGTTCGCGGCTGGCGGCGCTGCTCAGCGGCGCGGCGGTAGCGGGTCGGCGGCCAAGCTTGAGCTCAAGGTTGTGCACCCGCGCCTCCAGGTCGACTTGCTCGCTCTGCAACTGCTGCTGCACCAGCAACAGCAGCGCCAGCACTGCGCTGCCCAAGGCCAGCAGCGACCAGGCCAACGCGCTGCTGCGCCGGGGTTGGAATTCCAGATCGAGGCGGCGCATTTCAGGCCACCGCCCGCCACATGGCGCACAGCGGGTCGCTGTCGCCTGCGCTCTGGCACAGCTGCACGGCGGCCAGCTGGGGTACATCGCTGCGCCCTGGGGCATGCAGGTAGATGCGTGGCAGATGCTCGCCGTACAGCTCGCAGGTGCGTTCGATCAGCGCTTGCAGGGCCTGGTCAGTGTCGGCGCAACCCTGGGCCAGGACTTGCTGCCAGGCGCCGCCAGCAGCCAGCAACAGCACACTGCGCCGGGGCTCGGCGAGGACGAACAGGAAGTCGCCCTGCTCCAGCTGGGCGCTGCAATGGTTGTAGGCGGCCATCAGGTAGGGTTGAACCGAGCGCAGGCCCAGCCGGCGCTCCTTGGCCAAGGCTTGCAGCCCTTGCATCAGTGCTTGCGGCAGCGCCGTGGCGATCCGCGCAGCGCCGGCAGCTTCGGGCGAGAGGACGATGCGCCAGTCATCCAGCGACTGCCCGTAGAGGTTCTCGAAGCACGCCCGGGCGTAGGCATCGAGTTCGCGGGGGTGGCCGATGGCATCGCTCCAGGGCACCAGGCAGAAGCGGCTGTAGCGCGCCGACAGCAGTACCCGCAGCTGCGCGCCGGGCAGCGCGTGCTCGCTGAGCAGCGCGTCCAGCGCTTGCAAGGCAGGTGCCCAGGCCGGTTGCGTGGCATCGCAGGTAAAGCCGCGGCTGCCCAGCCATTGATGTTGGTTGGCGTGCCAGCGACCCAGGCCGACACCCTCAGCGCCGAGTACGGCGCAATAGCGATCAGGCGATAAATGTGACACGGTTGATCTCCTCAAGCGTGGTACGGCCCTCGCGGACCAGGTCCAGGGCGGATGCGCGCAGCAGGCGCAGGCCGCGTTGGCAAGCCAATGCCTTGATCTGCGCCAACGGGCGGCGCTCGACGATCATCTGGCGCAGGTCGTCATCCAGGTGCAGCAACTCGGCAATCGCGTTGCGGCCGCGATAGCCACTGCCGCGGCACTGGCCGCAGCCTTGGGCGCGAACGAAGTGCCACCCGCTGACCGCCTCGCGGCTAAGCCCGGAGACCGCCAGCAGCTCATCGTCCGGCTCGCAAGCCACTGCGCAGTGCGGGCAGGCCAGGCGAATCAGACGCTGGGCGAGCACAGCGTTGAGCGCGGAGACGAAGCTGTAGGGGTCGACCTGCATCTGGCTGAAGCGGCCGATCACATCGAACACGTTGTTGGCGTGGATGGTGGTGAACACCAGGTGCCCGGTGAGCGCCGACTGCACGGCGATCTGGGCGGTGTCGGGGTCGCGGATCTCGCCGACCAGGATCTTGTCCGGGTCATGGCGCAGGATCGAGCGCAGGCCGCGGGCGAAGGTCAGGCCTTTTTTCTCGTTGACTGGAATCTGCAACACCCCCGGCAACTGGTACTCGACCGGGTCTTCGATGGTGATGATCTTGTCTACACCATGGTTGATCTCGCTGATCATCGCGTAGAGGGTGGTGGTCTTGCCGCTGCCGGTGGGGCCGGTGACCAGGATCATCCCGTAGGGCTCGCTGGCCAGTCGGCGCAGCGCACGCAGGGTCTGCTCCTGAAAGCCCAGGGCTTGCAGCTGCACACCACTGACCTTGTCCGACAGGTCTTGTTTGTCGAGCACCCGCAGCACCGCGTCCTCACCGAAGATGCTGGGCATGATCGAGACGCGGAAGTCGATCTGCCGCTCGCCCACCGCCACCTTGAAGCGGCCGTCCTGGGGTACGCGTTTTTCACCGATGTCCAGTTCGGCCATGACCTTGATGCGCGAGATCACCTGCTCGGCAAAGGCGCTGCCGCTGGCTTTACCGGCGCCGTTGAGCACGCCGTCGATGCGGTACTTGATGGTCAGGCCCTGGCCGGTCATGCCCAGGTGGATGTCGCTGGCATGTTGCTTGAGGGCATCGTAGAGGGTCGAGTTGACCAGCTTGACCACCCGGCTCTGGTCTTCGCTGATGCTGGTCAGCGACAGCCGTTGCAGCGGGTCGGCCTCGCTGCCGGGTTCGCCGTCCTGGTCCATGGCGTCGACGGCGTGGAAGCTTTCTTCGTGGCGGGCCAGGAACGCTGCCAGGTCGGCGGCGTGAGCCAGGTACAACGCGGCGCCTTGCAGGTTATCGTCGATCCAGGCCAGGCGGGCATGATCGAAGGGGTCGGCGAACACGCCGATCAGTTCGCCTGCCTGTTGGACCAGTACGAACTCGTGCTTCAGGCACTGGGCCAGGCTGACCCGCTCGAACACCGGGGTGCAGGCGAACAGGCTGGGGCTGTCCAGAAGCGGGTAATGCAGGGTGTGGGCCAGGCGCTGGGTGAAGGTGGCCGGGGCATCGTTGCACAGCCGTTGCAGGCAGTTCAGCAGGCGTTCTTCACCGGCTGCCAGGCGGGCCTGGGCGAGCAGTTCACGGGGGAAGCTGACGATCTGCAGCGCCGGATCTGGATGCTCGGGTGGGCTCTGCTCAAGTACATCGGACATGGCCTGCGACTCCGCTCAGGGGCGCGTCGCAGGTTGGCTCGGTGGGGACCGGGGTGGCCGCGGGCGCCGCTATTCCCCGGTGAGCAGTTGGTCGTCGTCAGGTCCAGGAGGTCGTGCGCCATGACGGCGGCGGTCGGCCAGTACCCAGCTTCCATCGAACAACTGCATGGGGAACGTATCGTTCCTGTTCTGGCGTCGTTCGACGAAACCTTCGGCCGGGTTGTCGCTTGCCCTGCGCTGGCGCTCTACCCCGGTCAGGTCGGAGACTGCGCGGGCCAGTTCCACCAAGGGGAACGGCTTGAACAGGACATGGGTGACGCCAAGTTCGGCGGCCCGCTCACGGACCTCGGCGGTCGGGTGGGCGGTGATCAGCACGAAATGGCACTGCCTGTTCCTGCGCACGGTCTCCAGAACCTGAAACCCCTCCATGTCGGGCAAGCGGTAATCCAGCACGATCACATCGGGTTTGAGCTTCTCAGCCTGCTCAATACCGCTGAAACCGTCGTGGGCAACATCAACTTCCAGGCCTTGCGCTTGCAGATACGCCTGCAAGTTCAGCGCGAGGGTCTGCTCGTCATCGACTACCAATACTCTGTTCACCAAGGTCGACTCCCAAGAACTACCCGGTTTCCCGGTCTGCGAAGTGCGGCCTTGTAGAGGCTTGAGCAGGCTTCGTGCCAGGCATGAAAGGTCATGTTGAACCACTGTAAGTCTTTGATTTTGCTAAGCCATCCAGATACCCAAGAAAACACCCGAGCACCCAGTTCCCCACAACCGGGGAGCTTGATGGCACTTTGCCCAGAGATATGTCCCCACACTTGGGGAAATCTATGCCAGAGCGTATCAGTCTGCGCGCTCGACGTGGGCCGATTCACGCAAACGTTGGCGTACCGTTTGCCGCGCCTGGGCGCTGAGCTGTTCGGCGAGCGCGAGCCTGGCCATCTGCAGGCCCTGTTCTGGTATGACAGAAGTGTTATCACTTTGGTTCTGCGCTCCTTGCAGTCTTTCTCGATTGGCCTGGTAGAAAGCGTGGACGTCAGCCTCGGACGGCGCCGCTACCGCGCTCAGCTGCGCGTAGACGCGCTGGGCAGCCATTTCGTGACGAGTGTAGTCGGCAAACTCTGCCCGATTAAAGCCCGCCTCGCCCAGCCGCCGCTCGAACACCACAGGGCTGCCGAAGGCCTGTTCCAGTTGGCCGATGTGCGCCGAAACCTGTTCATCGCTGACGACGATGCCGCGCCGCTGCGCCTCCTGCCAGAGCAGCTCCTTGTCGATCAGCTCATCCAGGGCCTGGTCGCGCAGGCGCTTGTACAGGTTGGGGTTGCGGATACTGCTCAGCGCCCGCCCCTGGGCCTGCAGGTACTCGCTGAAATAGCGCTCCAGGCGCATGACGCTGATCTCGACGCCATTGACCCGCGCGGCGGCAAGGTCGGCCCAGCTGATCGGGGTGATCCCCAATAACAGGCACAGCAAGACGATACGCATGGCAACCTCCGTTCAAGGGGTATCCGGCAGCGGCCGGTACGGCGCAGCTTCGGCAAAGCGCGGCCCAGGCAGGGCCACCGCCACCACATGAGCCCCGGCCATGCCCTGGCGCCGGCCCGGGCCGAAGCTCAAGGCCGGGGTCAGGCCGGTGTCGATGTCATGCAGGCCTTCCAGGGCGCGCACCAGTTGTTCGCGGCTGGCATCGCGGCCAATCTGCTTGAGCGCCTCGCTGAGCAGGCGCAAGGCGCACAGGGTGTTGACCTGCAGTGAGGCCTGGCGCGCATCCAGGCCCTGGCGCTGATGCAGGCCTGCCAGCCGGGCGCGACCCTGCTCGGTCCAATCGCCGGGGACGAATGGATAGGCCAGGAACACCCGCTGCGACCACTGCGGCGCAAGGTTGGGCAAGCTCCCGGCGACCTGGCTGGCGGCAGCGAACAACAGCGGCGCTCGTCCAGCGGCGTTGAGCGCCTGGGTCAGTTGGCCAAAGGCGTGCGCGTGGCCGAGGAACACCACCCCCTGGGCGTCCGGGGCCTGCCCGGTGAACGCCTGCACGGCGGGCACACTCCAACCGGCCTGCTGCAGCCGCTGGCGCAACTGTTCGGCCAACGTGGCCTGTTCGGCATCGGCGTAGACCACTCGCAGTCCATCGGCAGGCAAGCCCAAGCCGTCGCGAGCATGCACAGCCAGGCTCAGCAACTGTTCCAGCAGCCCCGGCATCGGGTCGAAGATCTGCGGGCTGGGGCCGCTGCGTGGAGTACTGCCGATCAACGGCACGCCACGCCGTTCAAGGGCTGCGGCCAGACGCTCATCGAGCATCGGCGCCAGCGGCGAAACCACTGCGAATACACCCTCCTGGTCCAGCAAGCGGTCCAAGGCGCGGCTGGCGCTGCCCAGGTCTGCACCCGGATCCAGCACCACCAGTTGCAAACGCCGGCCATTGATCCCGCCTTGCTGGTTGAGCTGCTCCAGCCCGTCGTTAAGCACGGCCCGCACCACCCTGCCCGCCTCGGCCAAGGGCCCGGAGCCAGGCAACAAGGTGCCCAGGCGCAATACGCTGTCCTCCACGCCCGGATCAAGCTCCTCGCCCAGGCGCTTGAGATAAGCGGTGAGATTGCGTTGATCGGCCTGGCTCAAGACAAAGCGCGGCATCGCCGGATCGAGCCGGTTGCCAGCCGGATCGATGCCCTGCTGCACCGCCCGGGCCAGGCCTGACGCGTCGTAGGCCGGGTAACTGCGGCCATTGGCCTGGCGCTCACCGGCGCCGACGCTCAGGCGCTGCCAATCCAGGCTTGGCGGACGCACACCGCCTTCGGCGCGGCCCTTGCCATCGTTACCATGACAACTGGCACAGGGCAGCACGCTGGCCGGCACGCTCATGTCACTGACACCGACCCGGGCGACCACCTGGGCGTCGCCACTGGCAAGGCCCTCACGGTACAGGCGCTTGCCGGCCTGTTCCTGAGCGGTCAAGTCCAGGGCCAGGGCTGTGGTGCACAGCGACAGCCCCAGCCACAGTGCCAGCAGCCGGCCCACGGTGCTCACCGGCCGGCCAGTGGTTGAGTGAGCAACTGCATGCGCTGGGCGATGGCCGCAGGTGGCGCGTCGGGGCGGATCTTGCTCCAGCGTTTGCTCGCCACATCGCCAGCGATCAATTGCGTTGAGTGCTGCTCTGGGCTGGGCAAGAACTGCCCAAGGCGCCCCAGCACCAAGTCGACATTGGCCTTGTCACCGGTCAGGAACAGCCAGTTAGGGCCATCCACGCCTTGTTTTTCGGCAAACGCCTTGAGCACTGCCGGGGTATCGTTGAGCGGATCACTGCTGACCGAGATGAAGGTCACCTGGCTGGCCAGTTCGCTGCCCATGGCCTCGCGTACTTCACGCAACTTGCGGGTAATCAGCGGGCAGGCGTCGTTGCAGTGGGTGAAGATCACATTGAGCATCACCACCTTGTCCTTGAGCACATCGCTGTAGAAGCGCAGCTCGCGGCCGTTCTGGTCCTTGAGCACGGTATCGGTGAACCAGGCTTGGGCATCGCGGGTGCCGCCACCGCTGCTGATCGTCGGCGGTGCCGGTTGCGGCGCGGGGGCCGTCGGCGCATGGCCCTCGTGGGCCAAGGCAACGCTGCTGAGGATCCACAGGCAGCCGATCAGGGTCAGCCAGTCGAGACCGCGCATGCCGCTTCGGCGGCTGGTAAGACTGCTCATGGTTGTGCCTCCTGGGCGGCAGGGTCTGGGGTTGCGGCGATCGCAGTGCTCTTGGCGTGCACACGGCGGGCGCTGAGGCGGTTGAGCTCGGCGACCAGCACGGCCGGATCGGTGAAGCCGTAGTAGCGGGTCCAGTGGCCGCTGCGACCATCACCGACGATGATCATCGGTGGGTGCTGGGTCAGGTCGGCGCTGAAGCTGCCCAGGCCCTTCAAGGTTTGCGTGATGGCATAGGGTGAGCCGGTCAGCCAACTCCAGCCCGGCCCCTGCTGAAACGCCTTGGCGTAGCTGGCCAGGCGCTTGGCATCGTCGCGCTGCGGGTCGACGCTGATCGACACCAGCTGGATCTCCTCACCAACCCGCCCGCCCATCTGCGCCTGGACCTTGGACATGATCGACGACACCACCGGGCACACCGTGGTGCAGCTGGTGTAGATAAAGCCCATGACCACCAGGTGATCGCCAACCAGGTCCTTTTCCAGGCGTACCGGCATGCCGTCCTGGTCCTGCAGGGCGACATCGGCAAAGCTGACGCTGGCCTTTTCCTGGCGCGCCGCTGGCGGTTGCGGGGCATGCCCACTGTGATCATGACCGGCATGCGCCCAGGTCAGGTTACTGGCGAGCAGCAGGCTCAGGGCGAGCAGTTTGCTTGGGCAGTTCATCGCACACTCCTGGGTTCCCCTTGGGAAGCGGTAGACGCTGCGGCCGGCAGGACACGCAGGCTGGTGTAGTTCTCTTCGGCAAACGTGCGGCCCAGTGATGGCGACTGCACGTGCAGGTACCAGGCACCGGCTTCGGCCAACTCCAGCGAGGCTTGGTAGACCCCCTCACCCACCTCGGTCAGGGGCAAGCTGCGCGGCAGCGACGACGGCGCCAGGAAGTAGCGCAGGCTCAAGTCGCTCAGGCCCAGGCGAGGCTGGCCGTCGTCACCGAGGATGCGCACGCGGGCAACGAAGGGGCTGTTTTGCAAGGCCGGCTGATCATTGCCGATGAACTCGGCGTGAGCGCCGTTGCGCTTGGCCGCCTCAGGCGCCACGGCGATGTCGGTGCTGAAGCAGTGGATGATTTGCGGCTGGTTGAGCAGAAAGGCCACGTCGAACTTGCCCGCCGCCGGCATCTTCACGGTCGAGCCATACACACCTGGGGCCAGCTCGCGCAGGCTGCGGTCGATGACGATCGCCGCCCGCGCCTGATGACCGCGGTTGTTGTAACCGGACATCGGCGCGTTCATCCCCTCGGCGTAGAAGTAGGTGGTGTTGTCCACCGGGTTGACCACGAACACCGAGTTGTTGTCGCGGGCCACCGACAGGCCTTGGGCCAAGGGCAAGTCACCGGCCTGGCGCGGCGCGGCGGGGCCGGCCTCGAAGCCTTGGACGATGGGCTGGCGGCCCTCGCCCAGGCTGCCCAGGTTGATCATGCTGACCTTCGGCGACGACAGCCCACGCACGTAGGCGTAGCCCTTGGTGAAGGTCAGCTGGTACGGTTCGGCCGCCACCGCAATGCGGTGGATCAGCGTGTCGGTACTGGCATCGATCACCAAGGCCTGGCTTTCCAGGGTGTTGAGCACGATACCGTAGCGGCCATCGTTGCTAAAGCGCATCGGCCCCAGCCCCTGCTCTGCCTTGACCGTGTGGCGCAGCTGATGACTGCGTGCGTCGATGACGCGTACCGTCCCCTCCTCGCCATCGGCCACATAGACCGCCTGGGACAGCGGCGAATAGGCCACCGACAACGGGTGCGGACCAACGTCGAGGGTTTTCACCAGGCGCATCTCGGCAGCATCGATGATGCTCAGCGTGCCGCCATCGCGATTGGTGACGAAGGCATAGCGCGAATCACTGCTGAAGGCGATCTCATGGTGCCCGGAGCCGGTGGCGAACGACTTGAGCATGCTACGGCTGTGCACATCGATCACGGTTACCCCGCCCTTGGCCGGATCATCACTGTTGTTGCCTACCCAGAGCAGCCGCTGGTCGGGCTGCAGGGCAACCCGCAACGGCTGGGCGCCGGCCTCCAGAGTCGCCACGCGGCGGAAGGTTTCGGTGTCGATCACCGCCACCTGGCCACGCTCGGGCATGGACACGAACACCTGCTTGTCGTCGCCCGTGGCCGCCCAATCCATCGGCCGGCCTGGCAGGTCGATACGCGCCAAGGTGCTGGTGACCCCGCCCACCGACACGGTGGGGTCGATCACCGTCAGGCTGGGGTCCTTGTTCAGCACCAACAGAAAGTAGCTGTTCAGGTCCAGCAATGGCCGGGCACCGATGCTGCTCTTGAGAAACAGCGCCACGCGCGCCTTGCAGCTGCTGTCGCGGTCACCTGCCGGGGCCGACTGGGCCGGGTCCAGCCAGGCCCCCGGTGACATCCCCGACAACGGTTGGCCACTGCTCTGGTCGCTGACCTTGAAGCGCACGTTGGCAAAGCTGCCTTCACGCAGCTGGCCACCGTCCATGGCCTTGGCTTCGAACTCCACGGTCATCCCGTCGCGGCTGAGCCGGTGCAGGGCCTGCGGGTCGGCAGCCGCCTGCAACAGCTCGCGCGGGTCGCACCAGAGCTTCTCGTAGGCCACCCCCATGCCGATCAGCGCCACTCCCAGCAGTACCCCCAAGTAAGCAGGGCGAGTCTTTTTGTTCATGCTCGCGCTCCCCTTCTGTCATTGCGCCGGGGCGGTTGCCGGCGGCGCTTCGTTGGTCACCCGCAGGATCCCCCACAGCCCCGAGGCATTGCCGTAGGCGGCGTAGTCGCGGAACAGGTAGTCACCAGGGATGGCGTTGGCACCGCCGGCGCTTGGCAGCATGAAGCTGAAGTGCGCGGCCGGCAGCACGCTTTCCTGGGCGCCGATGTAGATCGACATCGGGTTGTAGCCAAAGCGCACCGAGCCAATGCCCGGCAGGCTCATGGGGTAGCCGTCGAGGTCGTTCTTCTCGGCCTGGTAGGCGTGCAGTGGCCACAGGTGCCCGTCCAGTTGGTAGGTGATACCGCGGCTACCCCCGCTGGGCATCAGCACGTGGCTGCGTGCCGGTTGCCCAGGCTTGGCCCAGAGCACTGGGGTTTGTGGATCGCCACCGACTAGGGCATTGCTGTAGGCCATATGCGCGTTAGGCACATCGGCGAAGCCAAAGCCATCGGCATGCCCGAACGGTGCGTCCGGCGCCAGGCCGAAGCGCAGCCACAGCGGCTCGGTCTTGTAGTTCATGGCCATGTTGCCGTTGTCTTTCGGGTCACCCGGCACGCCGTTGCCTTCGGTGGCGATGCCCTCAACCGGCCGACCATCGGCCCAGCGCATGTTCAGCGAACGCTGCCAGACAGTGACGAAGTCGCGGTAGTCGGGCTGGCCACTGACCTTGACCGTGGCCTGGGCGCGGCTGGCGTTGTCCTCAGTCCAGGTCGCACTCTGCGGCAGGATGCTCATGCCACCGACCAGACCCTTCTGCGGCTGCTTGATCACATCCGAAGGGGTCAGGTTGAGGCCGCCGAACTCGATCGCGGTGGTGTTGATGTTGTCCACCGTACGGCCCAGTTGCAGCACAGGCTTGCCTTCGCGCTCCAGGTGCCCGGCGTAGTACTGATACACCTTGCTCGGGTAGGCGCCGCTGTTACCCGCGCGCGGGGGTACGGTCTGGATCGGGTTGAGGCCCACGTTGGCACCATCGGACTTGGTGATGTCGTAGCTCAGCAGCTGGGCATGCAGGCCAACGTGGCTGGAAGGTCGCATCAGGTTGTTGTTGAAGGCGGTGGAGCCTTCGCTACCGTTGCGATCACGCTTGACCACGTTCTGCATCACTGCGGTGCTGGGCAGGTCCGGCATCATCAGCGGCAGGCGGTTTTCCAGGGTGATGCTGATGCAGTCGCCCGCGTTGGCGCGCAGCACCAGCGGCTCTACCGGCACCCCGGCCTTGAGCTTGCCGGTGCTGGTGTCCAGGTCGGCCTTGCGCACATACAGCACCGCAGTCGGGTCATGCAGCGGTGCACTGTGACCGCCGATGGTGAAGGTGGCACCGTCCTCCTCGTCGGTTACCGTCACTTGCGGGATGCTGGTCTTGCGGCTGTTGAACACCAGGGTGCCGCCATTGGCCTTGAGTGGACCGCCGACATGCTGGCCGATACCCGCCGGGTCGGCGATGCTCACGCCATGACGGTTGTCGAGGATGTCGTTGGCCAGCGCTGCGACGATCTCATAGTTGCGTTTGACCGTCGGTTTGCTGCCCACGCCATTGGTGTTGGCGGTAGTCCTCGGGCAGATGCCGTCGAACGCCACGGTGTTGCGCATGGCTACCGGCTGCGGGTTATTCGGCAACGGGAACAGGTCGGCGCGCTGCGCGGTGTAGTTGCGCATGATGCCCCAGATGCCGTTCCAGTAGCCCTCCAGGGCCGCATCCAGCGAGTACAGGTAGTCACCGTTGGTGGCTGCGGAGCTGGAGATCATCGACACCGGCGCCATGAAGCCGAGCTGCTCGGAGATACCGATCATCTGCGAAGCCTTCCAGCCCGAGTTGGAGCTGTTGCCGAAGCCCGAACCGTTTTGCAGCCATTTGACCCCGTGCAAGGTGACGTTGTGCTCCTCTTCATGACCGCCGGCGTGCATGCGCAGGCGCACGTTGTCGCCCGAGTAGGTACGCAGCAGCGGGGTGAACGGGTCGCCTGGCTCGCTGCCCTTGTTGATGTGCGGCGGGAACAGCGTGGTGCCGCCGGTTGGGCCGAGCGCCGAGGTGATCGCCGAGGGCGCCAGGTTCATCGCCGGGATGGCGCGGTCGGTACGGGTCTGCAAGGCATAGCTCAGGTCTCCCGCCAGGCCATCGGCCTGCATGCCGCGCTTGCCATCCGGGCCGACCTTGTTCGGGTCGAATACGCGCAGGGCCAGCGGCTCGTTGCGGTAGTTGACGACGAACATGCCAGGGTCATCCACCGAGATCGCTTGCGGGCACGGCCGGCTTGGGCAACCTGGGCTCAGGCCGCCGCGCGACTCGACCACCGACTCGAGCAGGTTGGAGGCTGCTTGGCGCACCGGTGGGTTGATGGCGTAGCGGAAGCTGTCGCTGGTGGCCGGGTACGCCTGGCCATTGGGCACGCCATCAGGGCCGGCGCCAACATACACGCCGGCTTCATAGGCATGTTGGAAGTCGCTGTACTCCAGGAAGAACTCGCGATAGCTGTCGTTACGCCCGTCGCCGTCGTGATCGCCGGTCTGGATCACCGCTTGCCACGAGGTCGGCCCACCGTCCTGGCGAATCGCCGGGTTGTAGAGCTTCTCGCCGGTCTCGGCGTGGTACCAGGTCGAGCCGGCAGGTTCGGCCAGGACAGTGGCATACAGGCCCAGTTGCTGATGGGTCGATGGGCCAAGGTGGTCGTGGGTGAAGATGGTGCCCAGGCCACGATCGACGTTATGCACGTTAATCAACGGGTCGGCGAACCAACGCTGCATGGCGGTGCGCGCACCGAGCCAGTCTGCCCTGCCGAAGCGGCCGAAGTACGGGTGCTGCTTGGCTTTCGGGCAAGCGGCGCTGCCATCACGGGCATCGCCTTCGCTGCAACCATTGAAGCTGCGGATGGCCTGGATGCGCTCGACCACACTGCCGGGCGAGAGAATGCCGTCTTCGTAGTTCCAGCCGTTGGCCGAGCCGTCGGCGGCGGTCAGGTCCCACTTGGGCAGGTGGATGTGCTGGCCGATCACGTCGGTTGGGGTGCGCACCTGGTAGTCGTCCATCTCATAGAACGACGGGATCAGGTTGGTGTGGGTGTACATGGTGCAGTCGAAGGTGTTCATGCGCATCACCAGTGGCTCTGGTGGGCGCTGCTTGGTAATCACCGGCCAGGCGTCTTCCCACAGGGCCAGGATGCGCGCCTGCGGGAAGTGGTAGCCGACCTTGTTGTATACCGCGTCGAACTGGATGTTGGCGCCTTTGTAGATCCGCGGACGGTCGGCGGTGAAGGTGGAGGCACCGCGGAAGTTCAAGCCAGTCAGGCTCTCGCCGCTGAAGAACTCACCCGCGCCGGAAGCTTGCGTCAGGCGCTTGCCCCGGTCATCCATGCACGGTTCATAGAACGGTGCCCCAGCAGTGGGCAAGGCGCCGTTGGTGCGGAAGTTGCGCGCCACCGGCTGGCTGCCTGGGATCAACGCGTAGCTGGCGTGCTCGGCCTTGGCGTGGAACTGCATGGCGGCCTGCTCGACGTCGGTGCCCTCCTCGGGCATGTAGATCGGCTTGGCTTTGTGCACCACCTTGGAGAAGTCCAGCTTGGTGGTGGTCGACACCGCTTCGCCGCCAGCGGAAATGCCATCCAGCGCGTGCCGGCCCAGGCCCCCATCCCAGCCATCGACCTGACCCGCATCAAGGTTGGCCCACAGGGCGTTACCGCTGTTCTTGAGCTGTTGCGCCAGGACAGGGTCGAGCATGTCCAGTGGTGGCGTCGGTGGACGTTGGCCGACGCTGCTTTCCATGCCGCCGATCCAGAACGGATAGCCAGGGTTTTTCAGGCTGCCGTCGGCGTTGCGGTTGCTTTCGCTACGATCGACCAGGGCCAGCGAGCCGATGGCCCGCGGGGCGCCGTCATCATTGCCATGATGGCCATGGTCGTCGTCGCCCTCTTCCTCTTCCTCGTCCTCTTCCTCCTCTTCATGTTCGGCGACCAGCTGTTCAGCCAGCTTGGGCACCACTACCACCTTGCCGGGCATCGGCGCCATCGCTTTACCAGGCAGCGGCACGATGGCCGGAATCGGCGTACCAGCAATGATCTCGCCATCCGGCAAAGCCCGGGCGCCCGCTGCTGGCTTGCCACTGCGCAGGGCAAACGGCGTGCTGTGGTAGCCGTCCTGCGCCTCGCCGCTGACTTCCAGGCGGGTGCCCTCTTCGAACACATCGTGTACCCGCCACATGGCCCACATGCCTTGGGCAAAGTGCGGGTAGAAGTGGCAGTGGTAGATAGCATCGCCCGCTACCCGGTTGCGGTTGCCCGAACCGCCGTTGGCGATTTCGTAGGTGTAGCCGATGCCTGGGCCAATGCCCTGGGCATCGATGTAGTCGGAGTTATCGTCGTTGGGGTTGAACAGCCACTGATGGCCATGCAGGTGGAAGATGTGCTGTTCGTGGCCGTTGTGGGTGTTGCGGAACTTGGTGAAGTCACCGATATAGCTGTGGTGCACGTTGGCCGGCTCCGACGGGTACAGGGCCATGCTGGCCTTGACCCCAACGGCATTGGCCGGCGGTGTTTCACCTGGGCGAATGTGCTCCAGGCCAACGTTGGCCGGGACATCGACCAAGGTGCCGATATCGCCCACGGTGTGGGCACTGAGGAAGAACTCCTCGTAGGCGCAGGACAGGCAGTCATGCATCGGGCCAACGCCCAGGCGGTTGGCCACCACCTCAGCGCCCATGCCGCCGGAGCCATAGTTGATCATGAACGAGTCACGCGTAGGTTCCAGCACATGGCCCATGATCGGGTCGGCCCAATAGCCTGGGAATGCCTGGGTGCCGGCCACTTCGTCGGCGAACTGCGAGCCGAAGTCGCGGAACGCTTCCAGCCGGTTAGGCAGTGCCGGGTTACGTTTGTTGATGCTTTCCAGTGGATAGGTCGAGCGCGGGAAGCTGCCGTCAGGGTTGGGGCCCATGACGATGGCGTCGGTCTCGCTGCTGAGGATCTCGCTGCCGTCGATCATGGCGATGATCGGTTTGCCAGCCTTGCCCTCGCTGATCCAGGGTTCCACTTGCGGGTAACGTGCTTCGTAGTCGAGCACCGGTTGACCGGTGGGTGCACGGCCAGTGCTGGCCAGGCGCATCTCCTCTTCGGTCAGGGTGTTGCGGTAGGTACGGCCGCCTTTAGGCACTACCACCACTTGGCCGAACAGGCCATTGGCGACGTTGCCAGCACCACCCTGGCCGCCAAACGTAGCGCCCTGGCTGGTGGCGGCGAAGGCGCCTTCGCGCTCGGCGTACAGGGTATAGCTGCGGGTGCCACCGGGGGCGACCAGGAAATTGCCATTGCGCCCGGTGTTGGCGGCAATATCGCTGATACCGTTGACTGCCTGCATGCCATTGACTTGGAAGCCCACGTGACGGTCGGTGACTTGCTCGTCGGCGATGAAATGCTCACCGCCCTCGTTTTCCAATTCACCGGCTTCGTTCTCGTTCTCTTCCTCGCCCTCGACTTCGTTGTCGTCGTGGTCGATGCCGTGCTTATTGGGGTTGGCCTGGTAGGCCAGCAAGTTGGTCAGGTTGACCGTCAGGCAGTCACCAGCGGCGACGCGCAATACGATCGGACGTGGGCGTTTGTCTGGACGCAGGGTGACCTTGCCAGGCACGGCCGCGCCGCCCTTGGTCAGCGGGATATGGTTTTCGTCGACCACATCCTGGCGCAGGGCGAACATCATGCCGTTGGCGTTCTGTGCGCCGAGGCGGTTGAACATCAGGGGCTGGTCCAGGGCCACTACGTTGGCGACCAGGTTGCGCTGGCATTGCACCGCCGCTTCGCTGGTCGCTTGCCAGCCGAACAGGACTAGCACGAGTGATGTCAGGACTGAGCCTTTGAGCGGGGTCATCATGCTGCACCTCCGGGGGACACAGGGACTCTGCGAGGAGGTGGAGCAAGGTGTATGCCATAAAAATTATTGTTGTTTTTCAGGTGGTTGGGGTTTGAAGTGCAACGGATTGGGGAGGATTCCCCAGTAGGTTTCCCCGAATTGGGGGTTTGGGTTTGGGTTTGGGTTTGGGTTTGGGTTTGGGTTTTTAGAAATTTGGGCATATCCAATGGCGAAGGCGACGCTGAGTCACCTTTCCGCCCTTACGGCGGGTCACTTTTTGGCAAACGCCCCAAAAAGTAACCAAAAAAGTCTGCGCTCCACCATCCGGCCCTACGCTGCGCTTCGGGTCCCCTCGCGCCGGTGCCTTCCGGGCCCGCGCGGCCTACGATTTGCTACGCAAATCTACATCTCGCGCCTTCGGCTACGCCGAAGGGTGCTGCGCACCTGGCCCTCCAGACACCTCTGCTCGGCCTCCTGAAGTCGCGAAGTTAGTGGCGGCGCCTGGGCTGGCTTTATCTGACGATAGGGCCAGGTGTTGTGGATATACCGGCCTCTTCGCAGGCACACCGCCAGCTGGAAGAACCGCGCGGTACCTGTGGGAGCGGGCTTGCCCGCGAAGAGGCCAGAACAAACAACACAAAAGCAGAACTCAATGCTTGGCTTCGGCTTCGGCTTCGGCTTCTGCGAGAGCGCAGCGACGAAGCCTGGTTAACTCAGCCATACCAGCTTTACTTGAAGAAAAACAAAACCCGTCACAGAGGGAAGTGCCCCATGAAGATTGTGGTCACCAGCATTCTTGTCGACGATCAAGCCAAGGCATTGGCGTTCTACCACTACGTACTGGGCTTCGAGCCCAAGCACGACATCCCCATGGGCCGCCACCGCTGGCTCACCCTTACCTCCCCCAATGACCCCAACGGCGTCGAGCTGTTGCTCGAACCCGACGCCCATCCCGCCGCCAAGGCGTACAAGACCGCCATCAAGCAAGACGGTATCCCCGCCACCTCGTTTGGCGTACGCGATATCCACGCCGAGTACACCCGCTTGTGCAAGGCCGGGGTCGAGTTCACCCAGCCACCCACCGACCTGGGCCCGGTCATCGTCGCGGTGTTCGACGATACCTGTGGCAACCTGATCCAGATCGCCCAGCGCCATTAATCAGCCATCCCCCCCCCCCCGCAGTACCGGCAATTTCCCAGCGCGGATGCCGGTACTGACACCTACCCAGCCTTCCGCTACAGTCTCAAGACCCCCAGCGCATCCAGAACAAGGAAAACACCATGCGCTATGAGTTCAACGAAGTGCTCAACGACCTGGTCGATTACTTCCTGCTCGGTGACATCCAGCTGCTAGCGCGCTTCAAGCAGGAAAACGACTTGCCTGATGACCTGGCCTACGAGTTCACCCACAACGACAGCGGCGATCAGGCAGTCCTTGAAGGGGTGGTCCTGCCCCTGGCCGGCATCGAGAACCTGCCCTACACGATCATTTTCAGTGTCGATGAAGACAACCCGGCCCTGCTCGAAGCGGGCAGCCGCTTGCAACATCGGCGCGGCGGCTATGTACTGCGGGTAGAAAACCGTGCAGTGATGCTGTTCACCTGGAGAATCCTCCAGCACTTCACCAACAAGACCTTGGGCGACCTGCTGGCGCGCTACCAGATGCCGAATCGGCCGATCATCGAGCTGGAAAACGGCTGGTACAACGTTGAGGTGCTCGCTGGTGCGGTCAAGCGCGACGGGCTCTACGAGCCGACCTTCGAGTTCCTGCTGAAAAAGTCCTGGAGCCGCGGCGACGCCTCCGGGGTCGATACCAGCTATGCCTTTACCCTGCGCGGGGATTTCGCTTGAGCGACTGGCCCTACCGACGGCATCGCCAAGTAATACCAGGCAGTACCGTCGATAGCGCCCAGAGAGCTATCAAGTGATATCGCGATCCTTGGTTTCCGGCAGGAACAAGATCCCCAGAATCGCCGTCATCACTGCAATCACGATCGGGTACCACAGCCCGTAATAGATGTCGCCGGTGGCTGCGACCATGGCAAATGCCACCGTTGGCAGGAAGCCACCAAACCAGCCATTACCGATGTGGTATGGCAGCGACATCGAGGTGTAGCGGATACGCGTCGGGAACAGCTCCACCAGCCAGGCGGCGATCGGCCCGTAGACCATGGTCACGTAGATCACCAGGATGGTCAGCAGCAACAGCACCATCGGGTAATGGATCTTGGCCGGGTCGGCCTTCTCCGGATACCCCGCCTCTTTCAGCGCGCCACCGAGGGTGGCGGTGAAGGCATCGTTCTGCGCCTTGAAGTCTGCCGCCGCCATCGTCCGGCCATCGAAGCTTGGGATCACCCGCTCGCCGATGCGGATCTGGGCCACGCTGCCAGGCTCGGCACGTTGGTTCTCATAGGGAATCGCGCGCTTGGCCAGCAGGCTCTTGGCGATGTCGCAGGAGCTGGTGAATTTGGCCTTGCCGACCGGGTCGAACTGGAACGAGCACTGGTCAGGGTCGGCGACCACCACCACAGGGTTCTGCTCCTGGGCTACGAACACGTCCGGGTTGCCGTATTCGGTCAGGGCTTTGAAGATCGGGAAGTAGGTCAGCGCAGCGATGATACAGCCGGCCATGATGATCTTCTTGCGCCCGATCCGATCCGACAGGCTGCCAAAGATGACGAAGAACGGCGTACCGATCAGCAGTGAACCGGCAATCAGCAAGTTGGCCGCCTGCGGGTCGATCTTGAGCGTCTGCAAGAGGAAGAACAGCGCGTAGAATTGGCCGGTGTACCACACCACCGCTTGGCCGGCGGTGCCGCCAAGCAGCGACATGATCACCACCTTGAGGTTGTCCCAGCGGGCGAAGGATTCAGTCAGCGGTGCCTTGGATGACTTGCCCTCGGCCTTCATCTTGAGAAACACCGGCGATTCGTTGAGCTGCAAGCGGATATACACCGAGACCGCCAGCAGCAGGATCGACAGCAGGAACGGGATGCGCCAGCCCCACGCTTCGAAGGCCTCGGTGCCAAGCACGGTGCGGCACGCGAGAATCACCAGCAGCGACAGGAACAGGCCCAGCGTGGCGGTGGTCTGGATCCACGAGGTGAAGAAACCGCGCTTGCCCTTGGGCGCATGCTCGGCCACATAAGTCGCCGCGCCACCGTACTCACCGCCCAGCGCCAGCCCTTGCAGCAGACGCAAGGTTATCAGGATGACCGGCGCCGCCACGCCAATGCTCGCGTAGCTGGGCAACACGCCGACGATCGCGGTGGACAGGCCCATGATGACGATGGTGATCAGGAAGGTGTGCTTGCGCCCGATCATATCCCCCAGCCGACCGAACACGATGGCGCCGAACGGGCGCACGGCAAAGCCTGCGGCAAAGGCCAGCAAGGCGAAGATGAATGAGGTGGTTTCGTTGACGCCGGCGAAGAAGTGCTTGGCAATGATCGCGGCCAGTGAGCCGTACAGGTAGAAATCGTACCATTCGAACACTGTGCCTAGGGATGAGGCGAAGATGACCTTGCGCTCCTCCCGGGTGATGCCGCGTTGGGGCGCGCTGCCCGTCGATGTGCTGTCGATAACCGCCATGGGTTGCCTCCGTCTTGTTCTTGAAGGCCTGAGTACCTCAAAGATCAACACCGCACCCTGGCCCTTGGGCTTGTTTGGCTCACGGTTGCGCGAAGCACGACGAGACGAACCGCCTCGGATCGCAGCAAGGTAAGCTCAAGCATAATCGGCTTTGCGCGGATATCCACCCGCCAGGCCGCGCCCTTCACCAGCTACAGCGCAGGCGGCGGATGAATCACGGCATGCTCAGGCCAGAAACTGCCTGACGGCGCTCAACACCACGTCTTCATGTTCGCGATGAGGCACATGCCCACAGCCGGGCAGCATCTGCATCACACTCGGTCCGCCGGCCATGGCGATGAAGCGGCGCGGATGGGCGTCGGAGCCGAACTCGTCCAGATCGCCGTGCAAACTGAGCAGTGGGCAGCGCACCTGGGCCAGCACTGCATCCAGATTCCAGCCGGCGAAAGCGTCGGACAACCAGTTGTCTACCCACGCGCGTAACACCCAGTGGGCCTTGTCACCGTGGTACTTGCTCAGCCGTTCGATCTGTCCAGACTCGGCGAACTGGCGATCGGCCTCGCGAATCCCGGCAAGGGTGCGGGCCTCGACAAAGGCCTGGGCCGATTCGGTAATCAGCCCCTGGCAGTGCTCGGCAAAGCGTGCCGCGCAACTGATCGCCATGCCGCCACCGACGCTGTGGCCAAAGACGATGAACGCATCGATGCCCAGCTGGCTGCGCAGCGCGGTAAATTCCTGCTCGGCTTGCGCTTCGACAAAGCCTAGGCGCAGCTGGCCAGGGTGGCCATCGGAGCGGCCAAAGCCGAGCCGGTCATAGGCGATCACTCGATGCCCGGTAGCGCGCGCCAAGCGCTCGGGAAACTCGCGCCATAGCGCCACGCAGCCGAGCGAATCATGCAACAAGATGATCGGCACGCCCTGCTCGCCCTGAGGCGTCCAGTCCTGGGCGAACAACCGCCCCTGCGCAGTTGCGATCCAGTGCTGCCTGACCTGCAGCTGCATCATGGCTTGTCCTGCACCGGCCCTTTGAGCTCGACCTGGTTGCCGTCGGGATCGAAGCAGTACAGCGACAGCCCCTCCCCCTGGGCGCCGTAGCGCTTCTCGGCCGGTTCGACAATTACCCCAGCGGCTTTGAGGTAGTCGCTCAGCGCTTGCTCATCGAACGGCTCGATGCGCAGGCAGAAGTGATGCAGGTTGCGCCCCTGATCTGCGGCAGCGCGACCTCCCGGCAGCCCCAACGGGCCGTCGATGCGCACCAGGTCGATCATCGCGCTACCGGCGGCCAGGTGGACCATACCCAGGTCTTCGCGAATCCGACTGACCTGACAGCCGAGCAGGTCACGATAAAAGCCGATGCTGCGCTCAAGATCGCTAACCCGCAGGACTAGATGGTCTATCTGTTCGATGGTGAAAGGCCGCATGCCGCATCTCCCTGTGGCGACGTGGAAACAAGTGCACCAACATAGCCCATCACAGCCTGCGGCAACAGACCCGTGTTACTCGTTGACCAGCCGCTGCACCGCCCCCTGCTCATGCCGGGCCAGTACTCGCAAGATCTGGTCGACCAGGGCGCGCTCAGGCGCCTCCAGGTGTAGATGATGCCCACCCGGATGCCAGGAGACCTTGGCCTGGCGCGGCAGAGCCGCCTCACGGCGGGCGAAACCGTCACCGGCAAACGCGCCCTGACGACCCAGCATCAGGTACAGCGGGCAGCTGACCTGCGCCAGCAGTGCGCAGGCTTCACCTTCGGTCAGCGGCATGGGTTCGGGCAATACCAGGCGCGGATCATGGCGCCAGCAGTAACCATCGCCGACCTGCAACAGGTCACGCAGCGCCAGTAGCCGCGCAGCGTCCTCCGACAAATTGCCATCGAGGCGACTACGGCGCTGCTGCAATGCCGCGTCAAGGCTGTCGAACTGGCTGCCATCCGGCTCGCTGAAGCCCTGCAAGCGACTGCGCCGCACCAAGCGCTTGAGTCGATAGGCCTTGGCCAGATGCTGCACGCGATCATCCTCGGCCACGGTAAACGGTGCGCCCATGCCATCGAGCAGGATCATGCTGGCAATGCCACTGGTCATTGCCGCAAGCAGGGTGGCGATGCCACTGCCCATGCCGTGGGCGATCAGATGAAACTGGCTTAGGCCGAGGCTGTCGACCACCGCCAGCATGTCTTCGGCATGCTCCCACAGGTAGTAGCCACTGTCGTGACGGCGGTGATCGGAGCGGCCATGACCGACCAGGTCGGGTGCCACTACGAAGCAGCCATCGAGCAACGGCGCCAGGCGTTCGAATGAGGCGGCATTATCCAGCCAACCGTGCAGGGCCAACACCGGGATACCATCCTCCGGTCCCCAGGTACGCACGGCGATCTCGATGCCGTCGAGGTCTAGCAGGTGATCCTTGGGCCTCATGGGCACTCTCCATGACTGCGCCCGACGCCCACGCGCCAGGCCGGCAGCCTACCATCGCCTAGTGCGCCGCCAGCTGCTGGCCCGTCACCGACGGCGACATGCGCGACACCGACCCCGAGCGCTAGCTATGTACCGCAAGGCGTGGCAGCGATTACGGCTTGATGGGGCTCCACTTTTCAGGAGCACCCGCATGACCAGCACCCCCGCCTACCACCACGCGCAAATCGTGCGCACGCTGCCCGCGTGGAGCAAACAATTACACCCAAGCCACACCCGCAAGATGATCCAGAGCCTGCGCAACGACTACATCGACGAGCACGGCGTGCCCTATCCGTGGTTTGCCGGCGCTCGTCCTGATTGGCAGGATGGCGTACGCAGGGCTATAGCCAAGCGCAATGAAAGCCGCAAAGCTCTGCAACAGGCACTGGCACCGCTCAAAGGCATTAGCGAATTCTGCGCCCCCTTGCTTGAGCAACGGTTGGCCCTCGACATTCCAGTCGATCAAGCCCAGTACAGCTTTCAGCCCTTTGAAGACATCGGCGACAGCTGGGTATCTCCCATCGACGTTGAATACCCAGTGGCAACCGAGCGAGAGACCAACGTCAGCGCCACCCGCCCTAAGGGCTCACCACAGCTGCGCAGTTTGCTCGAGGCGGCGCTGCACAATTTCACCGGTATTTCCCAGGCAGGCCCCTACAGCACCCTGCAATACAGCGCCACAGACACTCGAACACTGCCCACACTGACAGTGGAGCGGTTCATCCAGCATTGCCGAACGCTGGACCTGGGTGCACATTATCAAGCGCATCTGGACGCCATCCATGGCGGCGTTGCCGGTGAGACGCTTGAGGCACTGATGTCAGAGGCGAACCGAGATGAACTGCGAGTCAGGGCTCGGATCGCCTCGTTGCAAGGGCTGCTATCGGCCCACGGCCTGGATGCCCTGCATCAGCTGAGCAACAATCTGCCGACGCCGCGTTACAACCAATCCGCCCTGCACTGCTGGCGACTAAGTTTGTTTGATATCGGCCTGCACGAAGTCCTGCTGATCGGCCCAGACCAACCCGACCAGATCAACCCGCTGATCCTCTATATCCCAGGCGATGATCAGGAACCGCTGCGCGAGTACCCGTCACTGCGCGAAGCTATGGCTCGTTTCAAAGCACAGCTGCTCAGAACTACGTTTCGCCGCCAGATCAATGCCCTTGCCCCCGGGCCACTCCAGCCTGCGCTGGCCAAAAAACTGCAACACGCGCTGTTCGAACGCCGCGAACTCAATGGCAGCGAGGTCCTGCATCCGCGTAGCGCCCCAAAAATTGTCCTGAGTATCACGCGCTTACCCATTCAGCCATGGACCACGCTGCACAAACTGCATGTACTGCGGCTCAAAGGCGATGCGGCATGCATCGCTGTGCCGACCGCAGCAGTGGACGCCCAAGCGCAACTGGAACGCCTGAAACATTGGTATGAGGTCGGCCTGAACGTACTGAACGTCGCCGCCATGTTCGTCCCGGGGCTGAATACTGTGATGTTGGCAGTCGGCGCCAGCCAGATCCTGCAAAGCGTCTTCCACGGCCTCCACGCCTGGGAAGCAGGCGAAACAGCCGAGGCTTTGGCGCAGCTGGAATCGATCATGGTCAATCTTGCAGTCGTCGGTACCCTTGCTGGCGGGGCTGCAGTGATCAAGGCTTCCGGATTCGTCGATATCATGAAAAGGGTATGGATCGAGGGCGAGGAGCGACTGTGGTCGGCCAACCTCACTGGCTACCGCAGCCGTGTCGAGCTGCCCGCTTCGCTTGAGCCCAACGAGCAAGGCCAATATCTGCTTGATGGCAAGTACTACATCCGCTTGGACGGTGAACTCTATGAGCAGGTCAAAGCTGCCGATAACAGCTGGCGGCTGAAGCATCCCGAGGACGCACACGCCTACAGCCCGCAGCTGAACCACAACCAGCAAGGCGCCTGGCGCGTAGAGCATGAGCAGCCCATGGACTGGGACACTACGCGCCTGCTGCGTCGCCTTGGCCCACCCAGCGCAGACTTGTCTGATCAGCAACTACTCAGCGCAATGCGAAGCACGGGCCTTGACGAGGATGTCTTGCGTTACACCCATATGCGCGCAAAACCCGCACCGGCGCTGCTTGTAGACGCGCTCACCCGGCTCAGGCTTGACCACGAAGTAGACGACATCATTGTCCGCGTGGGTGACGGCCGCTCGCTCGCCGCCTACAAGAATTACGCGGTCCCGGCGCTGCTGGAACTGCCAAACTGGCCGCAGGACCACGCGATCCGCGTCTTTAATGGTCCTGAGTTATGGGGAAGCTCTACCCTGTATGGCCAAGGCAGTGTAGAAATTCAGCTGAATCGAACGAACTTGGAAAAAGGCGAACTGGCCACGGCAGTGTTGAGTCAAATGGACGAACAAACTGCCAGCGCCCTGTTACCGAATACTTCCCAGGAACTACGCGCGCAAAACCTTCAGAAAAAGCTCGCTGATCACCTCAGTGGCCAGCACACAGCCATGTTCCAGAGCCTGTATCTGGGGCATCGCCCAGCGCTCAGTGAAGCCGCGCAGACACTGGGTCGCCAGTTCACCAGCCTGCCAGACCCTGCCCTTGAGGAAATCGTCGAGCACGCCACCCCACTTGAGCGCAAGCAGCTGGCTGGTCGTCGTGTGCCCTTGCGCATTGGCGAGGAAGCGCGGCGGCTGCAATCACGGGTGCGCCTGGACCGAGCCTTGATCGGCCTGCACCGTCCAACGCTGGCAAACGCCGACACACGCCTGTTGGAGGAAGCGCTCTTGGTTGAGCGACCGGATCTGGCCAATGCCACGCCAGCGCAGCTGTTTGCGCTACTGGCTAATGACCGCCCGCTGGCTGCCCGACTGCTTGGCCAGCAAGCGATCAGACCGGGCTTTCGTTCGCCCTTGCGCCTAAGCGATGGACGCGTGGGCTATCCCCTGAGCGGCAGACAAGGCACTAGCGCACGGCGTCTACGCGATTTGTACCCCGCACTAGACTCCCGCCAGCGCCAAACAATGCTCCAGCGGCTCACCCAGCGCGGCGATCTGGCCACGCAACTCAACGTCCTAGAGGAAGAATGGCGCAACCTTGATAGCAGCCTGAGTGCCTGGTCGCAGGCAGTCGGGGATGTGCGACGGGCAAGTCGCGAGGTGTTCAGTGATGCTGTGCGCAGCGCTTGGCGGCGGGAAACCGGCGCCACGTTGGAGGTGACATCCATTGAGCTGGAGACCTTGCCCCCACTGCCGGCGCGCATGGAGCACATTACTGCCATCACCGTGCGTGATGCGGGGGTGCGTCATATGGCCGAAGCGTTTCTGCAGAGCTTCCCCAATCTTGAGCGCTTGCGCGTCATCCAGAACCCTGAACTAGACAGTACAACCCTGTTTCAGGCGTTGCGCCGCAGCACGCGCCTGCGTGAGCTGGACCTGCGCAATAATCAGATGGCGACATTACCGGCAAATGCGCTGCCAACGCTGACGCAACTGCGGCAGTTACGCAGCCTGAGCCTGCGTCACAATGACTTGCGGTTGAGCGCGGAACAGTTGCGAGCGCTGACTCAGCTGCCCGTGGAATTGCTGGACCTAAACCGCAATGCCATCGAGCTCGATGCCAGCACAGCCCCCTACTTCCAGGACATGGTGCACCTGCGCCGTCTGGAACTCGCCGGCAATCCGCTGCGAATCGCCCCTGATGTACGTTACCTGGCGCGCCTGGAACATCTGAATCTGAGCAGAACCCAGTTGACCAGCTGGCCCGAAGGGCTGACCACCTTGATGAGTCAACGTAACTATCAACTGCGCCATCTTGACCTGAGTGACAACGCCATCCCCTTGGTACCTGACCTTGAGACTGTGCTTGCCACACCGTATGCGCAGGGCCTACGCGATGAGCGCGCCGGTCTGCGTTGGCACTTCAATTACAACAGGTTGCAGGAAGGTCAAGCCCTGCGGCTGCGTGAATCCAGCATCAGCGTTATCGAACACTCAGTGTCCGAATCAGAAAGCGAGGGTGGCTGGCTGGAGGCGGGTTCGGCGCAACAACGAGCGCGCGCTGAAGCGTTCATGATCAGCCTTGAGAATGAGCCGGTGGTCGATGTTCTGGATCGCCTGACACTTTCCGCCGAAGCCCTGCATCACCCGCAAGGCCTTTATCGTCGGGTGTGGGCGCTGCTGGGGCGTGTGACCGAAGATGACCAGTTGCGCCAACGCATCGTAGAGGTTGCGCGCGAGTACCCGGCAACCTGCGGCGACGCTGGGACCGATGCGTTCAGTGCGCTGGAACTGGAAGTTTTGGCCTTCGACGAAACCGAGTATGCCGATCTTGCGCCGCAATACAGCTTCAACTTCTACCGCAGGCTGTTCCGCCGCGCTCAGGTCAACGCTATAGCCGACAATATCGCCGTGCGCAGAGCGCTACGCCGGGCGGCCCTCGTGGACAACCTGCCAGAACTGCCAGAACTCGCCCCAGAAGACGCTATCAGCGACGAAGACCTGCGCAACTCGCTGGTTGACGACATCGAGATTCGGTTGGCCTTACGCCAGGCCCTGGCGCCCGAAGCCTTGCTGGACTTCCCTGAGCCAAGCCAGGGCATGCTCTATCGGCAGACGGCAATGATCACCAGCACCATCGAATACAACGTCGAGCAACGGGTTTACGAGCTCGATAGTGTGCCCGCCAACCGACATGAGTGGATGGTCCGCCACCCGACCTGGCAACTGTTTCTTCAGCGTGAATACGGCGACCAGCTAAGCGCCCTAACCGAAGCCTGGCTGCACGGCTCCAACTACCTTTCTGGCGTGTATGAGCTGACAGACGGGCCGCTCACCCCTGAGGTAACCCTGGCGCTGACCGCCGCGGTAGGGCACAGCCCGATTGAGGACGGCCAGTTGCGTCAGGCTGAGCTTGAGGAGCAAGCGCTGATCGATGCCTGGGCGTCGTTCAAGCAAGCGAAGGAGCGCGCTGAGCACGCACTCCAGCTGCGCCTGACCGCCGCCCTGGATCGTAACAACCGAGGGCCCAACAGCTAATCTGACATCCCACTACTGGCCGCGCAGGTCTTCGAAGAACACCTGCCGGCCATCAACCTGGCTGGAGGCACGCGGCAACTTGGCGGTCTCGCCAGAAGCCGCCTCCACATGCCAATAGCAGTGCCTGACTGCGCGGGTCACCGCCACGTAGGCCAGGCGCTGCACTTCTTCTTTCTGCGCGGTATCGAACGGCTGGGCGTCGCCAGCGCGGCCAAGATCGGCCAGACGATAGACCTGGTTCTTGTACGGCGAGCTGGTCAGGTACTGGCAGTCGCCGAGCATGAACACCGCATCGGCCTGCAAGCCCTTGGCGCTGTGGTAGGTCAGTTGGCGCAGGCGGCGCTGCTCGGCTGGCAAGCTAGAATCAGCCTTAACTACAGCCTGAATATGCTCTGAAATCAGTAACTTATCGCTACTTTTTCGAAACAATATCATCACCGATTCGCCGCGCTCGTAGTGCTCGATCACGGTCTGTCCAAGGGCCGCCTCATCACGATCGAAAATCCGCACCGGTGACAACGGCAGCGCTGCCGCCACGCCGCTGGCTCGGGCCTTCTTGCCGGCAATCGCCTGCGCGCCTTTGACCAGATGCTCAGCGGCATCGATAACCTGCTGCTGGCTGCGGTAGTTCTCCACCAGCATCACCCGGGTATTGGCCGGTGACGGGAAGGTCTTGGTGAACGCCATGAAAAACTTCGGCGAGCTGCCGCGCCAGCCATAGATCGACTGCCAGTCATCGCCCACGCACAGCAACGATGAATGCTGGGCGCTACGCCCCACATGCATCGCCGGGCCGCGCCGGCGAATCTCGGCGAGGCTGGCGCGCAGCCAGCTGACGATCTGCGGCGAGACGTCCTGGAACTCATCGATCATCAAATGCGCCAGCGGGCGCAGCAATGGATCGGGCAGCAGTTGCAGGTTCTCTGGGTTGTTCTCGCCAAACAGGGCAAACATCCGGTTGTAGGTCATGACCGGAGGCGACTGGGCCAGCAGGTGCGCTTCCAGGGCTCGCCAGTACAGCGCCAAGGCCTCGAAGAATTGCCCATCGCTGTCACCGGGCGGGAAGCTCATGGCGGTAACCGCGCCGCCCACTTCCAGGCCGAGGTTTTCGATGAAGCTCGCAGCCGCTACGAAAGCATCCAGCAAGGGCGCCGGCGCCAGCTCGCCCTTGACCTTGTATTCAAAGCCAGGCCCGGCTACAGCGTCGCCCGCCAAGGAGACTGCCAGGCGCTTAGCCGATGCATAATTATCAAGCCATATCAGTGACTTATCGCAGAAAGCTTGAAACAAGGTGCGTTTTACCGCCCACTCTGCGCGCACCGCAAGCTTGGCCCCCGGGCGCTGATACTGAGCACTTTCATTAGGGTCGAAGCCCAGCACCACCCACCCATCCTGGCCTTGCAAACGCCCATGCACATGGAAGCTGTAGCCTCGAATCTGCACGGTTTCGCGGCATGGCTCGATGCCCTTGATCGGCCAGGCACCGGCAGCGAACCACAGATCCTCGATCACGTCGCACAGCTCTTCGTCGCGCTGAGCGGCCAATTGGGTCACCTGCACGCGCTTTTGCACGTCGGGGTGGTCCGGGTCCAGCGGCTTGAGCTGCAAGGCCTCGCGGCGCAAGGCGCCTATCAGCTCGGCGAAACGCGGGCTGTCGCGCAACAGGTCGCGATAACACAGGTTGAGCTGCTGGCGCTGGGCATCGTTCAAGCGCAGGTCGAACGGGTTGCTGTCGGCGGCGTCCTCACTGCCAGCGGGCATCTCGTTGCCCAGGGTTTCGAAGGCGCGTAGTTGGCCAAAGCCAGGCAGGCTGCGAACCAGCGGCAGGATCCGCGAATGGAAGGTACGCACCAGCTCGCGAGCGCTGACCGCTGGCAAGTCGAGCTGCCAAAGCGCGAACACCTGTTGCAAGCGCTTGATGAAGTCTTTGCGCGACTCACGCGTGAAGGTCACCACGGTCATGGCGTCGAGCTCATAGCCCAGGTAATGGCGCAGCAACAGGATGCGCAGTACCAGCGAGGTCGACTTGCCCGCGCCCGCCCCGGCCACCACACAGGTTGACGGCGTATCGCTGAAAATCAGCTTCCACTGCGCAGCGCTAGGCTGGGCCTCGGCCGGGAGGCGCTGGGCCACATCAGCCTTGAAGCGCTTTTTCAGCTCGGCGCTCAGCGGCAGGCGCCAGTCATCGAACAGTTTGTCGTCCTGGCCGGGCACCCCAGGGTTCTCCGGGCGAGTATCGCGGATCACCAGAACCTGGCGCCCGGCCTCATAGCCCTCGGCCCGGCCACGCTCGTAACCCTCGCGCAGGCCATCGGTATGGCCGCTGCGCTGGCCAGTGGCGTGGCCGAGGAACCAGGAGTCGCGGTGCTGCGCTTGCAGACGACTCAGGCCACGGCCCAACAGGCGTGCCGCCAGACGCCGAAACCAAGGCAGTTGGGCAGGCGGAGACAGGTCCGCTGGGACAGGGGGCTGCTCGTGTGGCACGGTCACTCCGTTGAAAATCCAATCAGCTGTGCATGTTCGCCGTATCCGCCAAAAATCACCAGCGAATGCTTGAAGATCAGTGAATTAGGCGATGAAACGCATAAAGCACCGCACTTTTACATATCTATAATTACGATCATATTTAGCCGATATTTACGCTTATTTTCGATCATTCAATCGCGCATCATGGCCCCATTCCACCGACTCAAGGAGCACGATCATGCTGCAACTGCGACCCTTCGATACCCTCGGCCATGCCAACCACGGCTGGCTCGACGCCCACCATCACTTCTCGTTCGCCGAATACTACGATCCGGCCCGGATGCACTGGGGCAACCTGCGGGTGTGGAACGACGACCTGATCGCCGCCGGCAGTGGCTTCCCGCCACATCCGCACCGCGACATGGAAATCATCACCTATGTGCGTGAAGGCGCCATCACCCATGAAGACAGCCTGGGTAACAAAGGCCGTACCGAGGCCGGTGACGTCCAGGTGATGAGTGCCGGTAGCGGCATCGTGCACAGCGAGTACAACCTGGAGCAGGTCGATACGCGGATCTTCCAGATCTGGATCATTCCACAGCGGGTCGGCGATGCGCCGTCCTGGGGTACCCGGCCATTCCCTAAAGGCCAGCGCGGCGAAGGCTTCGTGACCCTGGCCAGCGGTCGCGAGGGCGATGAGCAGCAACTGCGCATCCGCACCGATGCGCGCCTGGTGGCGGCTACCTTGCAAGCTGGGGAAAGCGCAGAGTACCGCTTCGACCAGGGCCGCCGTGGCTACCTGGTGCCGGCCAAGGGCGCGGTCGAGGTCAATGGGGTACGGGTCAATGCCCGGGATGGCCTGGCGATCGAGCAGGAAGCGCTGTTGACCGTCACGGCGATCGAGGACAGCGAGATCGTCCTGGTCGATGTAGCCTGATCACGATGCCCTTTAGCACCTCATCGCGGGGCAAGCCCGCTCCCACACGATCCGCGTTGTTCGCCGATTGTGTAGGCGCGGGCTTGCCCCGCGATGAGGCCCTAGAGGCCGCTTACCTCAATTGGCCAAACGCCGAAACACCATCCCCGATACCCCGCACAACCCCGCACACACCAGCATGACCGTGGTGACATCCGCCACCGACGTCTCCGCCCTTCCGTCCACCCCCGCCAACACCCCCAGCATCAACCCCGCCAGGCTCACCGACATGGCCATGGTCAACTGCCCCGACATCGACGAAAGCGAGGTGGCAGCAGCCGAGCGCTCCCCCGGCACGTCCTGATAGCTTGCCGCCCCCAGGGTGGAAAACTGCAACGAGCGCACCAACCCGGCGACGAACAACACCAGCGCCATCAACCAGATCGCCGTATCCCGGTCGAACCAGGCGCACAGGGCAATCCCAGCGCCACTGAGCACGGCATTGCAGCTGAGCACCTGGCGATAGCCGTAACGGCGCACCAGCGGCACTGCCAGCAGCTTCATCAACAAGGCGCCGACGCCGCCGCTGACCACCAGCCAGCCCGCAGCCATCGGGCTCATGCCCAGGCAGTTTTGCAACAACAGCACCAGCAGGAAGGGTTGCGCCGCCGAACCGAGGCGAAACAGCCCGCCGCCGGCCTGGGTCACGCCAAAGCTGCGCAGGCGCAGCAACGACAGGTCAACCAGCGGATTGGGATGGCGCCGCGCATGCAGCAGGTAACCCAAGGCGCAAGCCACGCCGCCGCCGATCAAGGCCAAGGCCCACATCCGTGGCAGTTGGCCCAGCCCGAGCGACTCCAGGCCCAATACCAGCATGGCCAGTGCGCCGCCACTGAGCAGCAAGCCGCGCCCATCCAGCGGTGGCACCGCGCGCGGGGGAAAGTCAGGAACGTGCTTGAGGATCAGCAGGCATCCCAGCAGGCAGATCGGCAAGTTGATCAAGAAAATCCAGTGCCACGACAGCGCCGTCACCAACAAACCGCCCAGCAACGGCCCTAGCAGTGGCCCCACCAAGGCAGGCAAGGCCAGCCAGGACATGGCCTGGAGCAATTGCTCGCGGCTCGACCAGCGCAGAATGATCACCTGCCCCACCGGCGTCATCAGCGCCCCCGCCGCGCCCTGCAACATGCGTCCCAGGCACAGCTGCCAGAGCGACTCGGCCAAGGCGCACGCCAGTGATGCAGCGGTGAACAGCCCCATTGCCAGCAACATCACCTGACGCGGGCGAAAGCGCTCGGCGGCCCAGCCGCTGAGCGGCACGCACAGGGCCAAGGCCAGCATGTACAGCGACACCACCAGGTTCATGCGCAGGCCCGGCTCGCCAAAATCCGCCGCCATGCTCGGCAGCGCGGTCATCACCGCGGTGCTGTCGAGCAATTCCATGAACAGTGCGGCGCCGATGATCACCGGCACCTTGGGGCTTTGCAGATGGCCGACCAGGGCGGCCGGCTGTGCCGTCAAAACAGCCCCGAGACAGGTGGCCGGGTGCCTTTGAGTTGCCAGGCGCCCACCACCGCCGCCTTCCAGTGACGCGGGTTGTGGTTGGCCACGGTGCGGGCATTGCGCCAGTGTCGATCGAAGTTGTGCTGGCGGCCAGTGGTCGAGGCGCCGCCGACGTCGAACAGCGTTTCGGCGGCTTTGAGGGCCAACTCCGCCACCAGGTATTGGGCTTGCGCCACGTCCAGGGCGGCCTGCTCCACTGCGGCTTCGTCAAGCTGTGCGGTCCAGGCCCGGTCGATGCTCGCTGCTGCCTTGAGCACCAGCGCCTCGGCGCCAAAGGCGCGCGCCGCGATATCGCCTACCGACAGCTCGACGTAAGGGTCATCGACCGAGCGGCTGGCGCTGCTGTGCTTGATCGGCCGGGCGTGCTCGCGGGCAAACTGACTGGCATCGTTCAAGGCATTGCGGGCGATCCCGGCCAGCACGGTGCCGAGAAACAGCTGCAAGAACGGCGTGACGATGGTGCGCTGGCCGTCTTGCACCGTGCGCGTGCGGATATCACTGGCCTCGACCCGCACGTTGTGCAAATGGGTGGTGCCGCTGGCGGTCAGGCGTTGGCCCATGGCGTCGAAATCGTCGACCAGCTCCAGGCCTTCACGGTCACGCGGCAGGATGAACGACACCGGTTGTTCGTCCTCATCCAAGGCCACCGCGCTGACGTAGTCGGCGAACAGCGCCCCGGTGCTGTAGAACTTGCTGCCGTTGGCGCGGAAATGGTCGCCCTCGCGCACCAGGCGTGCGGCGATGGCGCCATTGGCGCCGCCCAGTTCCCAACCGGCGTTGCCAATCACCGCGCCCTCAAGGTAGCGGGCGAACCAACGCTCACGCTCCTGTTCGGCGCCTTCGGCGGTTGCGGCCAACAGCCCCTCGACGAAGGCAAAGCCAGGGCGCAGGGCTTGGGCAACGTTGGAGTCGACCGAGGCCACCTGCAGCAACAGCTCAATCACATCGCTGACACTGCCGCCCGGGCCGCCGTATTGCTGGGGAATGCGCACGGTGTACAGCCCAGCGGCGGCGAGCTGGGCGATGGCCGCATGCGGCAGGCTGCGCTCACGTTCGCGCAGGGCAGCGCCAGCGGCGATCTCCGGCAGCAAGACTGCGATACGCGCTTTGAGTGCGGCGACAGTGGCAACGGGCGCCTGGGCAGGGAAACGTTGAAAGGTGGTCATGGGGCAGTCCTTAGATGGCAATTTTCCACAGTCGTGATTCATCGAACAGGTCGAAGGCTTCGTGTTCCAGGTCCAGCGGCGGCACTACCAGTTCGGCGCCGGCGCCCGGCAGGCGCGGTACCGAGCCGAGCAGGCGGCGGGTGTATTCATGTTCAGGGCGCTCGAACAGCTGCTCGACGGGCGCCTGCTCGACCACCTGGCCATGGCGCATCACCAGCACGTCGTCGCTGACATGGCGGATCACCCCCAGGTCATGGGAGATGAACAGGTAGGCCAGGCCCAACTCGTCCTGCAGGTCAGCCAGCAAGTCGAGCACCTGGGCCTGCACCGAGACATCCAGCGCCGAGACCGGCTCGTCGCAGATGATCAGGCGGGGTTCGCTGGCAATCGCCCGGGCGATCGCCACCCGCTGGCGCTGGCCGCCCGACAGTTGCAATGGCCGGCGCTGGGCAAGCTCTGCCGGCAGGCGCACTTGATTAAGCAGCAAAGCGATGCGCGCCGGCCGCGCGGCAGTATCGATACCCGCCACTTGCAGGGCATCGTCGAGGATCTGCGCCACGCTCCAGCGTGGGTCGAACGAGCCGAGCGGGTCTTGGTAGATCACGCTGATCTGGCGCCGCAGCGGCCGTCGGCTAGCTTCGCTGACCGCCTCGTCCGGCAAGTTCCAGGGCTGGCCGCGGTACAGCACCTGGCCTTCGTCGGGGCTCAGCAGGCCCAGGGCGATACGCGCGACGGTGGTCTTGCCAGAGCCGGATTCACCGACGATGCCCAAGGTGCGCCCGGCGCGCAGGGTGAAATCAACCCCCTGCACCACTTGCCGCACCAGGCCATCGGGGCCGGCATAGCGCTTGCCCAGGCCGCGCCCTTGCAACAATACATCGCCATGCCCGCGGGCAACGGCGGGGCGGGTTACGCCCGCTGGCTGTGGCGACAGCCGCGTACCGCGCGGGTGCTCGGCCGGCACTGCCGCGAGCAAGGCCTGGGTGTAGGCATGCCGGGGCTGGCGCAAGACCTGCTGCATCGGCCCCTGCTCCACCACCTCGCCGTGGCGCAGCACCAGCACCTCGTCGGCCAGCTGGGCGACCACCGCCAGGTCATGGCTGATGATCAACAGCGATGCGCCACGCGCCTTGATCTGCTGGAACACTTCAAGGATTTGCGCCTGCACCGTGGCGTCCAGGGCCGTGGTCGGCTCATCGGCGATCACCAGCGCAGGGTCAAGGGCCAGCGCGCTGGCGATTAGCGCGCGTTGGCGCAGGCCGCCAGACAGCTGCCCCGGGCGCTGACGGGCGCGCAGGGCAACGTCCGGCACGCCGACCCGCTCCAGCAGCTCCAGCACCCGCGCATTGCGCTGCTGGCGGTCGCCGTAGCGATGGGTCTGCAGCACTTCGAGGATCTCCTTGCCGACCGGGCGCAAGGGGTCGAGCGAAACCAACGCATCCTGCAGCACGAAACCGATGTCCTTGCCGCGCACCTGGCGCCATTGGCGTTCGCTCAAATCGAGCAGGTCATGGCCGGCAAAACTCAGCTGGCGCGCGGTCACTTCACTGTTGGGCCCGGTCAGCCCGACCAGGCTACGCGCGCTGACGCTCTTGCCCGAGCCCGATTCACCGACCAGCGCCACGCAGCGCCCCGGGGCCAGGGTGAAGCTCACGTCGCGGACCACGCTGTTGCCGGCGAAGGACACCGTCAGGCCCTCGACGATCAGGGTCTTGTCAGTCATGGCAGGCGGCCCTCCAGGCGTTGTTGGATATAGCGGCCGGTCACCGTGGTGGCCAAGGTGGTCAGCACGATGAACAGCCCTGGGAAGAAGGTCAGCCACCAGGCGTTGGCGATGAAGTCGCGGCCCATCGACAGCATGGTGCCCCACTCCGGTGCCGGTGGCCGGGCGCCAAGGCCGAGAAAACTCAAGGCCGAAGCCCAGACGATGGCCTGGCCGACGCCCATGGTCAGGGTCACGATCAGCGGCCGCATGGCGTTGGGCAGGAGCTGGCGCGCAATGATCCGCGAGGTCGGATGGCCGAGCGCCCGCGCCGCTTCGATGTAGCCGGCATTGCGCACCGCCAGCACCTGGCCGCGGACCATCCGCGCATAGCCCGGGGCGCCGCCCAGGCCGGTGGCGACGATCAGCGGGCCGATGCCGCTGCCGAACACCGCCACGAACAGCAGCGCCAGCACCAGGCTGGGAAAGGCGAACAGCACTTCCAGCAACCAACCGACCCCACGGTCGAGCTTGGCCCCGCCCAGCCCCCCAAGCAGCCCCAGGCTGATGGCGATGGCCATCGACAAGGCCGTGGCCGCCACACCGATCAGCAGGCTCTGGCGGGCACCGTGGATGACCCGGGCGAAGATATCGCGACCGGACTGATCGGTGCCCAGCCAGTGCGCCCAGCTCGGCGGCTGGAACGCTTCGCGGGGCACGATGGCCAGTGGGTCGATATGGGTGAACAGCTGCGGCGCCAGGGCCGCCAGCAGCAACCCGGCGAGAAACACCAGGGCCAGGCTCGCACCCAGCGGCGGCAGGTGCAGCCGCCGTTGCCGGCGCAGCGGGGCCTGCGCCCGCTCAAGGATCAGTTCGCTCATGGCTTGGCCTCCTGTTGACGGGGATCGATCCACTGGTAGAGCAAGTCGACCAGAATGTTGGCCAGCACGTAGCCGGCAGCCACCACCAGGCTGATGCCGATCACCAGTGGCAGGTCCTGCACTTGCACCGCTTGATACAGCTGACGGCCGACGCCTTTGCGCGAGAAGATCACCTCGCACACCACCGCGCCGCTGATCAGCGCGCCAATCGCCCAGCCGGACAACGACACCCCCGGCAGCAGCGCATGGCGCAGGGCATGCCGAAAGCGCACGGCCAGGTCGCTCAAGCCGCGGCTGCGGGCGGTGAGGATGAACGGCTGGTCCAGGGTCAGTTCGAGCGATTCGCGGGTTACCTGGGCAATGAAGCCGGCCAGCGGGATGGCCAGGGAAAACGCCGGCAGCACCAGGCTCGCCAAGCTGTCGCTGCCCGCCGGCGGGAACCAGCGCAGGCCAAAGGCGAACACCGCCAGCAGCACCACGCCGAGCCAGAAGTGCGGTAATGCCGCGCTCAGGGTTTCGGCCATCGACGCCAGGCCACCGACCAGCCTGCCGCGCCCGGCGGTCACCACCGTCAGCAGCAACACCAGCAACCAGGCCAGCAGCAGCGCCGCCACGGTCAGCTCAAGGGTTGCCCCGCCCTGCTCGGCCAACACCTGGGTCACCGGCTGGTGTTGCGAGTAGGACACGCCCAGGTCGCCCTGTAGCAGGCGGCCGAGGTAGAACACGTACTGCACCGCCAGCGGCTGGTCCAAGCCGTATTCCTTGCGCGTGGCTTCGATCGTCTCCGGGCTTGGGTTGGCGCTGGGACCGCCGAGGATCGCCAACACCGGATCGCCCGGCATCAACCGCAGGGCGAAGAAGGTCAAGCTGGCCACGGCCCACAGCACCAGCACGCCACCGGCCAGGCGGATGACGGCGCGTCGGCCCAGGGCGGCCAGGCGTTCGCGGCGTGGGTCGGTCACTGCCAGGGAAGTTGCGCTGCTCATTTGCTCACCCATGCGTCATACAGATAAGTCACCGCCAACGACGGCTCCAGGCGCACGCCGTGGGCGGTCTTGTAGATGCCCAGGCGCGTGCTTTGCGGGTAGGTGTTCAGTTGCAGGTACTGCGCGGCCGCCTGCTGTTGCGCCCGGTGATAGAGGGCCCGGCGCTGCTCGGGGTCCTGGGTGGCCAGGGCGCTTTCGAGCAAGGCATCGAAGCCGGGGTCGGCATAGCCCGAGGAGTTCTGGTGGTAGCCGCCGACACCCGCAGGCTGGACGAACGCCGAGCTGAAGATGATCCGCAGCACATCGGGGGTATTGGTATTCCAGTAGCCGGTGCGGATGTCGTAGTCCCAGGCCGCCTGCCGCGCGGTGACCTGGGCGTCGCTCATCTGGTCCAGCACCAGCTCCAGGCCGACCTGGCGGGTGGTGGCCTGGACCTGCTCCCACAAGGTCAGCTCCGAGGGCGGTGTGCGCGCGCCGATCAGCACGGTGGCGCTCAGGCGCTTGCCATCCTTGGTGCGGTAGCCGTCGGCGTCGCGCCCGGTCCAGCCAGCTTCATCGAGCAACTTCGCCGCACGGGCCGGCTGGTAATTCTGGCTGTCTTCGAAATCGCCGCTGTAGAACGGCGTGGCCACGCTCAGTGGCCCGGCAGCACGCGGAAACTCGCCAAAGTAGACACTCTTGAGCGCGCCCTCGACATCAGCGCTGCGCACGAACGCCTCGCGCACCCGGATATCGTCGAACGGCGCACGGCGCATGTTGAAGGTGCCGTTGGTGGGGTTGCCAGGGCGCTGGGCGACGATCAACTCAACGTCTGGGTTGCGCCGCGCGGCTTCGTGGGATTCCGGCGGCAGGGTTTCGATCACATCCACCTCGCCCGCCTGCAGCGAGGCAAAACGCACCGAAGGCTCCTGGATGAACTTCCAGACGATCCGCTCCAGATACGCTGGGCCTTGATGCTTGGCGGTAGGCGGCGCCCAGTTGTAGTCCGGGTTACGGACCAGCTCGACCTGGTTCTGCCGGTCCCAACGGGCCACCTTGAACGGGCCGCTGCCCACGGGGCTTTCGCAGTTCTGGTCACGGCTGCGCTTGAGCGCGGTGGGTGACTGGATACCCAGAAAGCCCTGGGCCAAGACTTCGAGGAGCGCCGCATAGGGCGTGGCCAGGCGCACCACGGCGGTGTAGTCGTCGATCACATCGGTGCCACGGTACTGGCGGATATAGCCGCCGGCCGTGCTCGATTGGGTCTTGGGATCGGCCATATGGTCGAGGTTGGCCTTGACCGCCTCGGCGTTGAATGGCGTGCCGTCGGTGAAGCGCACGTCGCGGCGCAGGTGGAAGGTGTAGCGCAAGCCGTCGGCGGACACCTCCCAGCGAGTCGCCAGCCACGGGCCGATACGCCCGTCGCTGTCCATCGACACCAACGAGTCGAGGTACTGCTGGGCGACGAACACCTGGGGCATGTCGCCGGCAACGTGCGGGTCGAGGCAGGTCGGCTCGCGGTCGGTTGCGTAGACCAAGGTGCCGCCATGCACCGGCTGGTCGCTGTGGACCGTACGCTGCTCGGCGCGCTCGCAGCCGACCAGGGCCAAGGCGGCACATAGCGGGATCAGGGGAAGGATTGGATGATTCAAGGTCGCTCCTGCGCAAGGCCCAAGGATGGTCAATGGGCTATTGCAGGAGTTGTGCCGGGTTCAAGGGCCTGATTTTATTGGGGTTGGCGACGTTTTCAGTGAATGAGGGCGGGCAAAGTGTAGGGCTGCTGTTGGCCTGCCAACAGTTGCCGCCTCATCGCCAATCGACGCCACTTAAAAATCGATCGAGCCTGAGAACTTCACCAACCGCGGATCGCCCTGGGTCAGGTAACCACCATTGGCCGAGGCCCAGTAATTCTTGTCGGTGAGGTTCTCCACATTGACCCGCAAGGTGATGTCCTTGCGCTGCACGCTAAAGCGATAGCGCGCGCCGACATCGAAGCGGTTCCAGGTCGGCAGGCTGAGCGTGTTGCCAGGGTCGGCATACTGCCCGCCGGTGCGCAGCATGCGCGCATTCAGCGCCAACCCCTCAAGCCCCGGCACATCCCAGTCGACGCTGGCGTTGAGCTGGAAGGTCGGCACCCCGACAGCGTGGTTGCCGTCATTGCTGCCATCCAAGGTGTTTTTCAACTCGGTGTCCATGCGCGTGCCGCCGGCCATCAGCCGCAAGCCGGCAATCGGTTCGCCGAACACACTCAGCTCCACGCCCTTGTTGATCTGCTCACCATCCTGGACGAACACGTTGCCCTGGACAAAGCCATCAGTGGGCCGCTCGATGCGATAAACCGCGAGGTTGGCGCCAAAGCGCTGATAGTCGAACTTGACCCCGGCTTCGACCTGCTTGGTCTCGGCGGGCGCAAATACCTCGCCGGCATTGATCACCTGCCCTGAAGCCGTTGCGCCCTGGGCCAGGCCTTCGATGCGGTTGGCGTACAGCGAGATCGACGGATTGAGCTTGTAGACGATGCCATACACGGGCGTGGTGACCGCTTCATCGTAGAAGGCATTGCGCCCAGCATCCGCGCCCTCGCCGTCATAGGCATAGCCCTCGACCCGCAGTTGCTGGCGGCGCACCCCTGCGGTCAGCAGCAGGGTGTCGTCGAACAGGCCCACGGTATCGGAGATGGCAATACTGCGGTTGCGGGTTTTGCCGGTCACGCCCGGGTCGTCCAGCTTGCCGCCGACGAAGGTCGGCGTGGTCGGTTTGGGTAGCGGGTCGGTGTGGTAGATGTTGGTGTCTTGCGAGTTATAGAAGACGAAGGCGTTCTCCTGTTGGGTCCAGATACTTGCCGCGCCGATATTCAGCTGATGGCTCAGCGGCCCGGTCTGGAAGCGGCCGTTGATGCCGCCCATGAGGGTCGTGTTGTCCTCGTTATGGGGGATCTTGGAGCCACCGATAGTCGCCGCGCCGCTGCTGTCGGTAAGGATCGGCGTACCGTAGAAGCCATTCTCGTGGGTGTGCTTGGCACCACCGGCCAGGTAGCCGCTCCAGTTGTCGTTGAAATCATAGTCGCCGCGGACCATGCCGAAGGTGTCCTCGGTTTCGGTCCAGGCCCACTCCTGGCCGTAGTTGTGATCGGCGTCGGGGGCGCGTGGAATATCCGTCAGGCCGCCGCCCAGGCGCACCGAGTTGCGCATGTGGTTGACCCGCTGTTTCTGATAGCCGAAGTCGGTCGAGAGCTTGAAGTTGTCGCCACGGTAATCCAGGCCGATCATGAACAGCTTGCTGCGCTGGTCCTGATCATCCACCGCGGTTTCACCCTCGCGCTGAGACAGGTTCAGGCGCACGCCCAAGCGGTTGTCCGCGCCAAATCGCTGACCGAGGTCCAAGTGCTCGCCCAGGCGCCCATCGCTGCTGATGTCCTGGGTGTAGCGACGCGTTGGCGTGTCGCCGGCGCGCTTGGGTTGCAGGTTGACGTTGCCGCCCAAGCCGGTGCCGGTGGGGCTGGCGCCATTGAGAAAGGCGTTGGGGCCTTTGAACACCTCGACGCGCTCGACGGCATCAGGCGAGATCATCTGCCGCGGCAGCACGCCGTACAGCCCGTTGAAGGCGACGTCATCGCCATTGAGCGGCAGGCCGCGAATGACGAAGACCTGCGATTGGTTGCCGAAGCCGAACGACTGGCGCACCGAGGGATCGTTGAGCAGCACGTCGCCGATGTCTTCGGCCTGTTGATCCTCGATCAGCTGCGCGGTGTAGCTGGTCATGGTAAAGGGCACGTCCATCATGTCCTGGTTGCCCAGGATGCCCATCTGCCCACCGCGCGCCACTTGGCCGCCGGCAAATGCCTCGGGCAATTGGCTGGGTGATGGCTTGGCTGCCTCGGCGTTGACCGCGGTGGCATCGAGTTCGATAGGGCCGTCGGCCGCCTGGGCGTTGACGGCGAGGGAACAGCACAGGGCCAGCAAGGTCGGACGAACAGGGCAAGGTCGCGCCATGGAAAGCTCCGCAAGCGGTAGAGGGACGCCTTCCTGGCAGATGAGAAATGGAGAACAACTGAGTATTGTTTCTAGACGAGGTTACGAATTATTACCAAATCATCGCACTTTCGACGCGACCAGCGGTCTACTGCCTCTTTTGCCGCTTCTATGTCATAGCCGGCCGTTTATTCGAACTGCACGGCAGAGGGCCAAAAGCCCCGTGCTTGTGTAGGATGAGCAGCGCAAACCAAGGCGCTGCCAGATAGGGAGATATACATGCGCGTCCTGCCATCCGTTGCCTGCATTGCCATGCTGTCGATGGGCCTGCTCGCCGCCACCAGCGCCCAGGCCTTCACTGGCGAAGAAGGGCAACTGATCGAGTCGATCAACGCTTACCGCAGCCAGGCCCAGCGCTGCGGCGATGCAGGCTCGCTGGAGCTGCCACCGCTCAGTAGCGATACTCGCCTGGCGCTGTCGCCAGAGGGCACCCGCGACTTGCAACAGGCGATGACCCGCGCGGCCTACCCGATGGTCAACGTCCAGGCCATCAGCCTGTCCGGCCCGCGCGATGCGAAAGCGGCGATGCACGCCATCTCCGAAAGCTTCTGCCAGGTGGTACTCGATCCGCAGTTCGTCGACATCGGCGTCAGCCAGGAAGGCCGCGACTGGCGTATCGTGCTCGCCCGCCCCTTGCTCAGTGGGCGGCTGGGTGATTGGCAGGCCGAGGGGCAGAAACTGCTGCAAGAGATCAACGCCGCGCGCAAGCTGCCGCGCCAATGCGCTGGCCAGCCGTTCGCCGCAGCGCCGGCTCTAGCCTGGAACACGACCTTGGCGGGCGTTGCCGCCAACCATACCCGAGCCATGGCCAACCAGAACTTCTTCGACCATATCGACCGCGATGGCCGCACCCCAGGCGATCGCGCCGAGCTGGCCGGCTACCTGTACCGGCAGATTGGCGAGAACATTGCCGCCGGGCGTGACACCCCGCGCAAGGTGGTCGATGGCTGGCTGGCCAGCCCTGGGCATTGCGCGACGCTGATGAACCCTGATTTCACCGAGTTGGGCGCCGCTTACGCGGTCGACCCCAAGAGCGATGCGGGCATCTACTGGACTGGGTTGTTCGGCGCGCCGCAGTAACGCTATCGCGGGGCACGGATCAGGCCCCTGAATACCTCGCGTGGGAGCGGGCTTGCCCCGCGATAGCGTCAAACGCCCTTACGCAAAGCCATTGCGGTACACCCAAAGCGCCGCCGCACGCACTTGCCCAGATACCCCGCATCGCCCAAGCCCACCTCATCGGCAATCTGCGCCAGGCCGTGGCTTGAGTTGAGCAAGCGCCAGCGTACTTGCTGCAGGCGCATCTCCAGCCACCAGGCCTTGGCGCTCATGCCATGGCTGGCGAGAAACTGTCGATCCAGCTGGCGCCGGCTGATACCCAACTGCGCCGCCAGTTGCTCGACGGTCATCGACGCGCTCAGGTGGTGACGCATCAATGCCGCCGCACGCTGCACCTGCCCTGCCCCAACTTCCAACGAACGCAAGGCATGGCGACTGTCACGGGTTTCATCGACCAGCATATCGGCCAGCCCCTTGAGCGCCCGCGCTCGGCCGCAGTTGCGCGACAACAGCTCCACCGCCAGGTCGATCGCGGCACTGCCGCCGGCGCAGGAAATGCGCGCCCCATCGAAGCAATACAACTGCCCGGTCAGTAGCTGTAAATGCGGAAAGGACGCCCGAAACTCGGCTTCGTGGCGCCAGTGCACCACCACCTTGTGCCCTTCCAACAGGCCGCAGGCAGCCAGCAGAAACGCGGCGTTGTCGACACACACCAGCTTCACCCCTGCCCTGGCGGCGCGTTTGAGCAGCGCCCGGTAGTCAGGTGCCAAGGCAGCAGTGGCCGCGGCATTGCGCCCGCCGAACAGCACCAGATAGTCGTAGCCGGCAAAGTCCAGCGCCTGCGGCGTGACTTCCACTTGCACCACCGCCCCGCTGCTGGAGGGCACCGGTTCATTGCTCAGGCCCAGCAGCGTCCAACTGCAATAGCGCTGCTGGCTGTAATCCTCGTCATCGGCGCTGAAGCGGAGCTTGTCGAGGAACGCGCCAAACGCCAGCAAGGCGAATTCCGGCAGCGGCAGGATCAGCAAGCGGATATCAGGCGTCATGCAGCAGTCCAGAAATAACCCTCAGATGTCCAGATCATACCCTGGGTTTAGCCGTATTTGGCCTAGACTGGCGCCCTCTGACACTGCAAGGCATACCCCCATGGCACTGGATACCTGGCTTATCTACCTGCTCGCCAGCATTGGCCTGTCACTGACCCCTGGTCCGAACAGCCTGCTGGCGCTGACCCACGGCGCGTTGTATGGCGCACGGCGCACACTGTTGACCATCGTCGGCGGGGTGGTCGGCTTCAGCGCGCTGATCGCCCTGACCATGTTCGGCCTGAGCGCGCTGCTGCAAACCTCGGGCTCGGTGCTGCAGGTGCTCAAGTGGGTGGGTGGGGCTTATCTGGTGTGGCTCGGCATCCAGCTGTGGCGCAGCCCGGCGATGCGCCTGGAGTTGACCGAGGGGGCTACGCGCTTGAGCAATGCGGGGATGATGCGCCAGGGTTTTCTTTCAGCCATGGCCAACCCCAAGGTGCTGCTGTTCTATGGGGCTTTCTTGCCCCAGTTCATCGATCCGCAACGTGGTTTGCTGGTGCAGTTCGTGGTCATGGCGGCGACTTTTGCCAGTGTCGAATTTGTTGTCGAATACCTGCTGGCGCGCCTGGCGTTTCGGGTTCGGCCTTGGCTGGCCAAGGGCGGAACGGGGTTTAACCGCTGCTGTGGCAGCCTGTTTGCGTTGATCGGGATCGCCTTGCCACTCGGCCGATGAGCCAGGCTTTGCCAAAGCCGGGCTCATCGCAGGCTGCCCTTGATCCTCGCGCGTTCCGTGTGGGCTTGCCCGCGAAGGGGCCTGAAGCGCCCCTCCTAAGAAGCACGCCGCGAAATCAACAGGAAAACCACCAGCGCCAGCAGCGGCAACCCGGCGCCTACCAACACCACGCCATGCCAGCCAAACTGCGTGTACAACGGGCTGGCCACGGCCGACCCCAGCGCCCCGCCGAGGAAGATACTGGTCATATACAGCGCATTGAGCCGCCCCCGGCTAGCCGGATCCAGTGCATACACTTCACGCTGGCCGATCACCATGTTCATCTGCACGGCAAAATCCAGCAGCACCCCGGTCAAGCCCAAGCCAATCACGCTCAAGCCCGGTGCACTCAAGCCCAGCAACAACGCCAGTGGCGCCAGCAACAAGGCCAACAGTGAAGCGCGCCGAGCATGCCCGGCATCGGCCAGGCGGCCCGCGATGGGCGCGGCAATCGCCCCCACCGCCCCGACCAGGGCAAACAACGCGATCTGGCTTTGGCTCAAGCCATGCGGGCCCGCCAGCGCCATCGGCACAGCGGTCCAGTACAAGCTGAACGCAGCGAACATCAACGCCTGGTACAGCGAGCGTTGGCGCAACAGCGGATAGCGACGCAGCAGGCTGACCAGCGAAGCCATCAGCCCGGCATAGCTGGCCTGGTGATCCGGCAGCCGCCGCGGCAGGGTCAGGGCTAGCAACAGGATGATCGCCAACATCACCCCTGCCGCGCCGATGAACACCGCACGCCAGCCAAAGTGATCGGCCACCAGGCTCGACAGCGGTCGCGCCAGCAGAATGCCCAGCAGCAAGCCGCCCATGATGTTGCCCACCACCCGCCCGCGCTGCTGCTCAGGTGCCAGGTGCGCGGCCAGCGGGATAAGCATCTGCACCGCCACCGAGCTGAAGCCGATCAGCAAGGCATAGCCAAGGAACAACACCCCTTGGCCATGGCCGCTGCTACCGGCCAACAGCAGGCTGATGCAGGCCAGTACCGCTGTGGCGATCATCAAGCGGCGGTTTTCCACCAGGTCGGCCAGCGGCACCAGTAACAAAAGGCCCAAGGCGTAGCCGAGTTGGGTCAGCGAGACGATCAGGCTGGCCCGCTCGCCAGACAGGCCCAAGTCTGGCGCGATCAAGCCGACGATGGGTTGGGCATAGTAGATGTTGGCGACAATCGCGCCGCAGCAGAACGCCAGCAGGGTCACCAGGGCCCGGCTCAGGCCCGCGGCAGACGACTGGCTAACAGCGATGGAAGGGTTCATTGCAGGTGCCTCGGCAAATGACGGGATATGCCGCGCACCTTACCCAGGCGCGAGGAGCGGGAGAATCCAGCGCCTGCGCAACGCGCTTTTGCGTCAGGCGCAACGCTGGGGTTTCAACGGCTGAGCAGTGCCTGGCAAAAATCGACGAAAACCTGTACCCGCCGCGAGCCGCGATGGTTGGGCAGGTACAGCGCGTTGATGGCGCTGCTGGCAGTCCCCGGGCTGATCTGCCAGTCGGCGAACAGCCGCTGCAAGCGCCCGGCCTGGACATCTTCGCGCACCAGCCAATCGGCCAGCAGGGCAATCCCGCTGCCGGCCAGCGCAGCTTCACGCAGCAGGTCGGCATTGGCGCTGCGCAAAGGTCCGCTGACGTCCAGCTCCAGCGCTTGTTCGCCCTGGCGCAGCCGCCACGGCCGGCCGGACTGACCATAGCGAAAACGCAGGCAGGCCTGCTCGAGTAACTGCTGCGGATGCACCAAGGGTGCACTAGCGCAAAGATAGGCGGGGCTGGCGACCAACCAGCGCTCAAAGCATCCCAGGCGCTTGCAGACCAATTCGTCGTTCGGCGCAGCTTCGCCCAAGCGGATCGACACGTCGTAGCGACCATCGAGCAGATCATCGAAGCGGTCACTCAAGTCGATGTCCAACTCCAACCCCGGGTGCGCGGCCAAGAATCGTCCCAGGTGCGGAGCAATCACCCGTCGACCGAACTCCACCGGTAAACACAGGCGCAGTACGCCGACCGGCTCCTCGCCGCGATCGGCGACACTGGCATCGGCCTCGGCCAAGGCTTGAACGATCTCCCGCGAGCGCTGGTAGTAACCGACCCCGGCCTCGGTCAAGCTGACCTGACGGGTCGAGCGGTTGAGCAAGGTGGCCCCCAGCTCGCTCTCCAACGCATCGACCAGGCGCGTTACCGAGGAGGTGGCAACGCCCAGCTTGCGCGCGGCGGCGGAAAACCCGCGGGCCTCGACCGTGGCCATGAACGTCTTGATCGCCAGCAACTTGTCCATCGGCTGTTTCTGTCCGCCAAATCCTGGAACCTTCCTACAATCAGGGTTGGGAATCAACTTAGCGCGAGCCACCCATGCCAGACAATCTGTTTGCTGCCCTGCCCCTGCCTGACGTGCATGCTGCCGAGCAGTTCGACGAGCTGTTGACCCGTCCGGGCCTGCGCATCGAACGCATCGTTTCCAGTGGCCAGGCCAGCCCTGCGGGATTCTGGTACGACCAGGCTGAGGGGGAGTGGCTGGTCGTGCTCAGTGGCAGCGCCGGATTGCGCCTGGAGCATGAGGCCCAGGTGCGGGTGTTGCGGGTTGGGGATTATCTGGATATCCCCGCTCATTGCCGGCATCGCGTGGAGTGGACCGAGGCTGGAGTGATTACCGTGTGGCTGGCGGTGTTCTATTGCGCTTGATCAACTGGGTGGATTTAGACGCCATCGCGGGGCAAGCCCGCACGTTGAGTACGATTTGCTGTTGCGAGTGCACCCTACGACCAACGTCGCAATTGCGAAATTTTCACAAGTGAAAAAACACGCCGTTTAGTGACAAATTCACCTCCTGTTCTATGCTTTTCGGTGCATCTTAGCTTGCAAACGCCTGCGACAATCAGCCTCACATCGAAATGTACTAACTTGTTAATTAGCTTGCTAAGGGCTTAAACTGCGCACATTCCACCTGCGAGATCCCTGGCATGAACGAAACACCGCGCGCCTCTGGCGCCTCGACATTCATCATGGTCGGCTTGGGCGTTGTCATCGCCCTGCTCGGCTTGCTCCTGGCTGCTGGCGGCGTCAAGCTGGCCGGCCTGGGCGGTTCCTGGTACTTCCTGATCGGCGGCCTGGCCATGGCCATCGCCGGTATCCTCATCGCCCGGCGCAAAACCGCTGGCGCCTGGCTGTTCGCTGCGTTCCTGGTAGGCACTGCCATCTGGGCCGTGGCCGATACCGGCCTGGTGTTCTGGCCGCTGTTCTCGCGCCTGTTCATGTTCGCCGCCATCGGCATGGTGGTCGCCCTGGTCTACCCGATGCTGGCGCGCGCCAATGGTCGCAGCGCCGGTCGTGGCGCTTATGGTCTGGCAGCGGTCATGGCCGTTGGCCTGGTGATCGCTGCGGGCAACATGTTCGTCGCCCACCCAAGCGTGGCACCTACCGGCAACGGCCCGGGCATGACCCCGGTCGAGCCGGAAAAAGCCCAGAAAGATTGGGCTCACTACGGCAACACCGAAGGTGGCAGCCGCTTCGCTGCGCTCGATCAGATCAACCGCGACAACGTCGACAAGCTGCAAGTGGCCTGGACCTATCACACCGGTGACGTGGCCATCAGCGACGGTAACGGCGCCGAGGACCAGCTGACGCCGCTGCAGGTTGGCAACAAGGTGTTCATCTGCACCCCGCACAACAACCTGATCGCCCTCGATGCCGACACCGGTAAAGAGCTGTGGAAGAACGCCATCAATGCCCAGTCCAAGGTCTGGCAGCGTTGCCGTGGCATGGCCTACTTCGACGCTAGCGCGCCGCTGGCGCAGCCGACCCAACCGAACAGCTCGCCTATCACCGTGGCCAGCGTGGCGCCTGGCGCCAACTGCCAGCGTCGACTGCTGACCAATACCATCGACGGCCGCTTGATCGCCGTCGATGCCGACACCGGCGAGTTCTGCCAGGGCTTTGGCAACAATGGCCAGGTCAACCTGATGGCCGGCCTGGGCGATGTTCCGGATTCGTACTACCAGCTGTCCTCCGCGCCGCTGATGGCCGGCACCACCGTGGTGGTTGGCGGGCGCGTCGCCGACAACGTCCAAACCGACATGCCAGGCGGCGTGATCCGTGGCTTCGACGTGATCACCGGGCAAATGCGCTGGGCCTTCGACCCGGGCAACCCTGAAGATCGCAACGCGCCAGCCGACGGCAGCAGCTATGTACGCAGCACGCCCAACAGCTGGGCGCCGATGTCCTACGATCCGGCGATGAACACCGTGTTCCTGCCGATGGGCTCCTCGTCCACCGACATCTATGGTGTCGAGCGCAGCAAGCTGGACCACACCTACGGCGCCTCGGTGCTGGCCCTGGACGCCACCACCGGTAACCAGAAGTGGGTCTACCAGACCGTGCACAACGATCTGTGGGACTTCGACCTGCCCATGCAGCCAAGCCTGATCGACTTCACCAAGGACGACGGCAAGACCGTCCCTGCGGTCGTCATCGGTACCAAGGCCGGGCAGATCTACGTGCTCGACCGCGCCACCGGCCAACCGCTGACCCAGGTCGACGAAGTACCGGTCAAGCCGAGCAACATCCCTAACGAGCCGTATTCGCCTACCCAGCCAAAATCGGTCGGCATGCCGCAGATCGGCGCGCAGACCCTGACCGAGTCGGACATGTGGGGCGCTACCCCGTATGACCAGCTGCTGTGCCGTATCGACTTCAAGAAGATGCGCTACGACGGCCTGTACACAGCGCCCGGCACTGACCTCTCGCTGAGCTTCCCAGGCTCGCTCGGTGGCATGAACTGGGGCAGCATTTCCACCGACCCGGTGCATGGCTTCATCTTCGTCAACGACATGCGCCTGGGCCTGTGGATTCAGATGATTCCGTCGCAGAACAAAGGTGCGGCTGCCGGCGGTGGTGAAGCACTGAACACCGGCATGGGCGCTGTACCTCTGAAAGGCACGCCGTATGCGGTGAACAAGAACCGCTTCCTGTCGGTTGCCGGTATTCCGTGCCAGGCCCCGCCCTTCGGCACCCTGACCGCCATCGACATGAAGACCCGCCAGGTAGCCTGGCAGGTTCCGGTCGGCACCGTGGAAGACACCGGCCCGCTCGGCATCCGCATGCACCTGCCGATCAAGATCGGCCTGCCAACCCTGGGCGGCACCCTGTCCACCCAAGGCGGCCTGGTGTTCATCGCCGGCACCCAGGACTTCTACCTGCGCGCCTACAACAGCGCCAATGGTGAAGAAGTCTGGAAAGCCCGTCTGCCAGTCGGCAGCCAGGGCGGCCCGATGACCTATGTTTCGCCGAAAACTGGCAAGCAGTACGTGGTGATCACTGCCGGCGGCGCCCGTCAGTCGACCGACCGTGGCGACTACGTGATTTCTTACGCCCTGCCATAAACCACCGTTGACTTCATCGCGGGGCAAGCCCGCTCCCACGCCAACGACTCAACCCGGCG
>NZ_JBCPSP010000030.1:0-68598 GCF_051129895.1 Pseudomonas sp. Je.1.5.c | reverse complement strand
GTCGAGCACCATCTCAGCAGCCCGGATTTTCTGTTCTTTCGAGTATGACTTTCGCACTGATTTTGCCTCCAATTGGGCGCCATCATAGCGCCCGTAGAAGGTGTCCAAAATCATTAGGCCAGATCAAACCCGCTCCCACAGGGTCCCTGCTAAGGCAATGAGCTTGCATCTCTGCAGTGGGGGTCAGTCGACCGTTGCATAGTGCCGACGGGTCATGAACAACACCACGCCAATTGGCACCGCAAAAGAGGCCATCAAGCCCAGGTCAAAGCCCAGCAGGTGGGTTTGGTTCAATGCAATGCAGCCGACAGCGCCAAGTACCACCAGCGCCACTCCGAGCCACTTGCGCAGCGGGTACGGCTTCACCCACCAATGCAATACAAAGGCCAGCGCTACGACGATAACTGTCTGGATAACTTCGGACATGAGCAGCTCCCGTCAGGCCCTGATGAGCAGGGATTCAGTCGTGCGTTGAGGACCAATGCCGCCATTGACCTGCGCCTCGATGCTGACGATAACGTCGCCAGCATGATGGGTGCTTAGCGCGCCATTGACGTACGAGCTCACGCCCGTCTTTGCCGCCAACCCCGCGACGAAGCCGGCAGCGGGGCCGGCCAAGCTACCGGCGGCTCCGGCAGCGCCCCCAGCGGCCGAGCCGGCGGCATTGGCGATGCTGGTGCGGCGGGTGTTGAGGGCATCGGCCTGTTGCCGGGTCAGCGGCTTGGAGATACCGACCATCATCAGGCACGGCCGGTTCTTGGCCTGCATCTTGTCGTAAATCTCCACGACCTTGCTGTTGACCTGGTAATGGGCGCTTTTCGCCTCGCCAAAATGCAGTTCGCGCAGGTTGCCGCGCTCATTGTCGGTGAGGGTGATTTGCGAGACGGTGAAGATGATCCCGTGCTGGGCCATGTATTGGAAAGTCCTTTCGAACTTCATTGCGCGCATCCTTTCGAGCAGAAGGGCGCCGATTCTCTACAAGACACGCTGCAGATGCAACCCATGTCTCTTGCGCAGCGAAATACCTGGCACACCACAACCCCACAGCCACTGCAAAACACTGTGGGAGCGGGCTTGCTCGCGAATAGGCCAGACCAGCCAACAACGCTCTAAAGTCTCAATGCTCAGCCCGCGCCTCAGCCGGCATCTGCACCTGAATCAGCGCCGACTCAAGCGACACCCGCAGCATCTCAAGCTCATGCATCGAGGCCATCATCAAAGCCGAGACGGGGGACTTGGGGCAGTGGATATATCGATTATGCAAAATACCAAGGCTTGAACCCTTATGCCGTTGAGCACCTGGAATTTTTGCCAGGCAATCACGGCTTAGCCTTGGAAGCAGGCTTGGCGTCGGTGCTCCGGCGTTTGGAGGGCGCTCGCGGTTTCTTCTCCGGGCGCTGCCCAGGGTGTGCCGTCCAAAGGTGAGCGTTTTCTCGTAGGCGCTGCTGAATGTGGGGTGGATAGTCGGCAAGTGTCGTCAACGGTGGAACGGGTTTGCCTGGCATACCGGCCTGGCGAATGATCTTGGGCCAGCGCGGTTTCCAGCACAGCAGCAGGCTGAGCCAGTGGCCGGTGCCGATGATCAAGAAGGCGGGGGAGATCAGGACCAGGCCGACCTTGATCAGCTTCGAGGCATTGCGGAAATAGTGCGTGACGCCTTCGAACTGCGGGGTGAACGCTTGCCATGGCCAGGGGAAGTGCGAGGTGATGCGCGGGCGGGGCAATCCTTCGGGACCTTCGTCCATGAAGCGGCGGATGAACTCCCACTCGTCGCGGATTTCGCCTTGATGGTTTGCTGATTTGCCGACCCAAGCCATTTGGGGGTAAAAGGTACCAGTTACGCGGGCTGACCAATTGAGTGCAAGTGGTAATCCCACGCCATCGGCGAGTGCATATTTATTGGCGGACCCTGTTGAAGTTACCCCTGCCCAAGGAAGCGTTACGATGCCCCCGCAATGACTGGGTCGATGAATATAAACCTGTTGAGTGGCACGATTGAAACGGATCAGCAAGTGGCGCGAAGTGAACATTTCAAGTCGAGTGAAACGCAGTCCATATTTTAAGTAGAACCAAGTCGTAGGGATTGTAAGTGTGGTTAACCACAGTGCCATCCATAGGTATCCAGTTGCAATGTCCCCTGTATTATGAAAATAATCCATTGTTCCGATTGTGCCGGCGACAATGCCAGCGAAGCCGTTTGCAATGAGAAAAATTAGCATCGCAGATAAAATGCTAATGAGACCGCGTTTTTCTTCAAGCATACCGCTACGTATTTCCAAAATCTGCTTGTCGAAGGCGTAGACTGGACCCCTTGTTTTCGGGTTTTTACTCGCGCTTATTTTGGCGGCTGCCAGTTCCTCATACTGGTCGCTTTCATAGGGTCTGGCTTCGTCGATCAATTTTTCATGCTGTTTATCATGCGTTCGGTCTTTCTCTGGCTGTATCGCAGCTTGCCACATTCCCCATTCAAAAAAATACATTAAAGCACCTCTTGCGCGGCGGCAAAAAACTCTGTCAGTTCCTCTTCATCGCTGATGTAGCCTTTGGCAGTGCTAGTGAGTCGGAAGCATGATTTGTCGCACCATTTTTCTAGTGCGTTATCATCAATTACTAGTAGCGCGACTGTAGATGTGATCGCGATCGTTCCTCCAATCCACCCCATCCGACTAAGTAACAACATAGCGGCTCGGTTTCCGGCGACTTGCCTAGAAAGCAAAGCAAGGCGTAGAAGATTAAAACCAGCAGCCGTACCTTGACGCCTCATCGCTAACCATTGGAAGTACATGCTCGCTTGCGAAAATGCGATTCCGCCTTGGCCTAATACGAGTAGTCCTGTCGCTGTTGCTCTCAGCGAGTAAGCTATTCCCAGTATGGTGGAGCGTTCTCCTCGCGCTTTTGCTTGATCAAAGTTAGTCTTCGCATCAGCAAAATCCCAAAAAATGCTAACAATCCCTCCCGCAGCCGCCATCCCCGCTCCCCACAAGCGAAAGCGCCCCAGGCTGACTTGCGCGCCCCGCGCCGCTGCCGAGCCCTGGCCTACAGTGGCCAGCGCCTGTTCGGTCCCCACCGCGAGTAACTCCATCCCCGCCGCCGCACTGGTCAACCCCGCGGCTGCCACTTCACTCCAGAACCGTCGGTCCTTGTTGTCCCGCTGCCCCTGCAGCAACAGCAGGCTCGCCTCAAGCAGCAACAACCCACTGGCGACGCGCAATCGGTAGAACGCATTGCTCTGCGCGCCCCGCACACTGTCGACGTAGGCTTGCTCCAGGCGGCGCACGATGGGGGCGGCGACGCGTCCGGGGGAGGGGGCGCGGCCATCCAGGGCGTGTTCGGCCAGGCGCAAGTTCAACGCCTGCTCACCCAACGAGGCCACCAGGTAGGTAGTCAAGCGTCGATGCAGCCGGTGGTCGCTGCTGTTGGGCATGCCTGCCTGCAGGCTTTCTCGCCCCAGCTGGCCCAGCCATGCCAGGGCGCCAGCGGTGTTGATCTGGCTGTGCTCGGCAAGCTGATCGAGGTGGCCATCGACGCGGCTGAACTGGGCAGCCAGTTCCTTGGCCTGCTTGAGCGTGGTGTCGAGCATCTGCCACGGGTCGGCGGGCGCGTGCAGGTTGGCGAGCTTCACCCGGGTCTGTTCCAGCACCTGGGCGATGTCGCGCTGGTTGAACACGAACGAGCGCAGCGCCAGGTTGGCTGGGGCCATTTCTTCGGCTTGCCACCACTGGGCCAACAGGCGCGCGCCGGCCGGCACCGCTTCCATGCCGATGACGCACAAGCCACTCTGGTGAGCGAAGCACAGCCCACTGTTGAGGTCGTTGTCGTCGTAGTAGGCCAATGCCTCCAGCAACGTGGGGCTGAGCAGCCAGGCCAGATGGTCGTCGGCGCGTGCCTCGGCCAGTCGTTGCGCTTCTTCGCTCTCCTGGCGGAACCAGCCAAGCTGTACGCGCATACCGCCCAGGTTGACCCGGGGCAGGTAGCGTTGTTCGAACTGTTTGGCGAACTCGCCTTGCTCGGCGCGGGCTTGCAGGTCTTGGCGCACCAGCTCGCTATTGATATCGATGAGGCTGTCCTTGAACTGATTCCAGCCTTCGCGGTTCATCCCTGGCAGCAAGGCTTGATCGCTGTCTTTGAGCTGCACGCGCAAGGTTTCGGCGTGCCGGCCCATGAGCGCGGCGACCTTGCGTTCGCTGAACTGCTGGTGCAGCTCGGTGAAGGCTTGGGCGACCAGGGTCTTGCGCTCGTTGCTCGGCCCGGGCTTGCCGTCGGGGCCGGCCGGCTCGGTGGTTTCCAGCCAGTCCTTGAGGTGTTCAAGACCGGCGTTGCGCCAGGCATTGAGCTCTTGGGTGATACCGATGGCATCTTCGACCACCAGGGCAACCCCGCGTGGCTTGAGCGGGTCTGCCATGGGCCTGAGCATCTGCCGGACGCCGGCCAGGGAGAGGACGCTGGGTGTGCTGAACAGTTGGCGCTGGAGCAAGGTGCGCAGCTGCGGATCGTGCTCGGCGGCAAAGTCGGCGACTTGTTCGAGCTGGTCATGGGTCAGCACATGGGGTTCGGGCGTCGGGCAGGCTGTGCCGGTGAAGCGGGCGATGTTCACGGCGGGCAGGCTGTGCCGCCGGCGCAGCAATTGTTGCTGGGCGGCTACGGTCAGCGGGTCGGGGCTGTAGAACACGCGCAGCGATTGCAGATCGTCCAGGTCGTGCACGTTGAAGGCCCAGGCGATGTTGCTGAGTACGTCCCGGACGCCGAGGGCTGGCGGTGGCTCCCAGGGCGCGTCGGGCTCGGTGAGTGACAACGAGCCGTTGGCGGCAATCCGATAGGGCCGGTGCAGGGTAGCGCGGCCAGTGCTGGTGCGCTGTTCCATCACGTACAGGAACCCTTCGCGCAAAGGGCGTATGGCATAGGCTGCATGCTTGAGTGCGGCGACCTGCTGGGGCTGGCGCAGGTGCTCGGCCAGATCGGGCAAGCGCTTGCGCTGGCCGGGGTTGCCGCCGACCACGGCGTAGCGCAGCGGCAGGATGGTGAAAGTGCGGGTGCAGCTGACGGCGGGGCCGAGGTCGAACTGTTCGCTGAGCTCTTCGCAGGATTTGCGGTTGAGCTCGAGAAAGTCTTGCCAAGCGATCATCTGAGCGTCCTTACTGCAGCGATTGAATGTTCGCCTGGGCCAGGGCGTCGGCGAGCAGGCGGGGATTTGCACGGGCTTGTGCATCGAGCTGGCCGAATTCAACAATCGCGCTCAAACGACAGTAATGCAGATCAGATTGGCGGGGCATGAGAAGTCCTTGTCTGCTGTGGGAGACTCTCCATCGGGCAGGTTTGAGGGAAGATGCGCTACCAACGAACACCTATAACGCATCTCAATGACCTGCTGATGGGGCAAGCCCCCGACACTAACGAAGAAGCATTTCTCAGTGATATTTTTGACTTCCTAAAATCGTGTAGGAAGTTTCTCTTCTAGCGATCTTTGGAGGTAGCAACTATCGGCTTGCTGCGCTAAAGGGACGGAGGAGTTATTGATGCGCAAGAGGGATTGATTGCAGGTGCGCCGGCTGTTCAGCCGGCGAAGGTCTTCACCGCTTGTTGGAAGTTAGTCGCCTATCTGGGTAGGTCGCAGGCGCGGCATTGCGTCGCGCACGGGGCACAATATGGCCCTTGGGATTTCAGATAGCCGCTTCGGCATTCGGCTGCAAAAACGCCGCCTCCAACAACTGCCGGGTATACGTATGCTGCGGCGCATGAAATATCGCCTGCGCATCCCCTTGCTCCACCACCTGCCCATGCTTGATCACCATCAACTGGTGGCTCAACGCCTTGACCACCGCCAAGTCATGGCTGATGAACAGATAAGTCAGGTTGTACTTGAGCTGCAGCGAGCGCAAAAGCTCCACCACCTGCCGCTGCACAGTCCGATCCAATGCCGAGGTCGGCTCATCGAGCAGAATCAACGCCGGCTTGAGCACCAACGCCCGCGCAATGGCAATCCGCTGCCGCTGCCCGCCGGAAAACTCATGCGGATAGCGGTGGCGAGTGCTCGGATCGAGCCCCACTTCCTGCAACGCCGCGATGATCGCCGCCTCTTGCTCCTCAGCCGTGCCAATGCGGTGAATCCGCAAGCCTTCGCCAACGATATCCGCAACGCACATACGTGGGCTGAGGCTGCCGAACGGGTCTTGGAATACCACCTGCATTTCCCGTCGCAGTGGTCGCACTTCTTGCTGATTGAGGCTTTCCAGGTTCTGCCCGTGGAAGCGGATGCCGCCTTGGCTTGAGATCAAGCGCAAGATCGCCAGGCCCAGGGTCGACTTGCCCGAGCCACTCTCGCCGACGATGCCCAGGGTCTGCCCCTGGGGCAGGCTGAAGTTGATGCCATCGACCGCTTTGACATGATCGACGGTGCGCCGCAACAGGCCTTTCTTGATCGGGAACCACACGCGCAGGTCATCGACTTCGAGCAGCGGCGCGCCCACCGGGTTTTGCGCGGGCTGGCCGCTGGGCTCGGCGTTGATCAGCATCTGCGTGTAGGGATGTTGCGGGGCGCTGAACAGGGTGGCGCACTCGGCCTGTTCGACGATCTTGCCGCGCTGCATCACGCACACCCGATGGGCGATGCGCCGCACCAGGTTGAGGTCGTGGCTGATCAGCAGCAGGGCCATGCCCAAGCGTGCTTGCAGCTCCTTGAGCAGGTCGAGGATCTTCAACTGCACCGTGACGTCGAGCGCAGTGGTCGGTTCGTCGGCAATCAGCAGCTCCGGCTCGTTGGCCAGGGCCATGGCAATCATCACCCGCTGGCGCTGGCCGCCGGACAGCTCGTGGGGCAGGGCCTTGAGGCGCTTGCGCGGTTCGGGGATGCCGACCAGCTCAAGCAGCTCCAGGGTGCGCGCGGTGGCTTGCTTGCCGGTCAGGCCTTTGTGCAGCAGGAGGATCTCGTTGATCTGCTTTTCGATGCTGTGCAGCGGGTTCAGCGAAGTCATCGGCTCTTGGAAGATCATCGCGATGCGGTTGCCGCGAATGCGCTGCATGGGCTTTTCGCCCAGCTGCAGCAGGTCTTTGTCGCCATAGTGGATGCTGCCGCTGGGGTGGCGGGCAAGCGGGTAGGGCAAAAGGCGCAGGATCGAGTGGGCCGTCACCGACTTGCCCGAGCCGCTTTCGCCGACCAGGGCCAGGGTCTCGCCTTTGCGGATGTCGAAGCTGATGCCGTCGACCACGCGGTTGACCTGGTCACCACTGAGGAACTCGACCGCAAGATCACGGACTTCGATCAGGTTGTGTTCGCTCATGTCATTTCCTCGGGTCGAAGGCATCGCGGGCGGACTCGCCGATAAATACCAGCAGGCTGAGCATCAGCGCCAGTACGGCGAAGGCGCTGATGCCCAGCCACGGCGCTTGCAGGTTGGACTTGCCCTGGGCGACCAGCTCGCCCAGCGAGGGCGAGCCGGCGGGCAGGCCGAAGCCGAGGAAGTCCAGCGCGGTCAGCGTGCCGATCGCGCCGGTGAGAATGAACGGCATGAAGGTCATGGTCGAGATCATCGCGTTGGGCAGGATGTGCCGGTACATGATCGCGCCGTTGCGCATGCCCAAGGCGCGGGCAGCGCGCACGTATTCGAGGTTGCGCCCACGCAGGAACTCGGCGCGCACCACATCGACCAGGCTCATCCAGGAGAACAGCAGCATGATCCCCAGCAGCCACCAGAAGTTGGGTTGCACGAAGCTGGCGAGGATGATCAGCAGGTACAGCACCGGCAGGCCGGACCAGATCTCCAGAAAGCGCTGGCCAGCCAGATCGACCCAGCCGCCGTAGAAGCCCTGCAAGGCGCCAGCGATGACGCCGACGATCGAGCTGAGCACGGTCAGGGTCAGGGCGAATAGTACCGATACGCGAAAGCCATAGATGACCCGCGACAGCACATCGCGGCCCTGGTCGTCGGTGCCTAGCCAGTTATCCGCCGAGGGCGGGGCGGGCGCCGGCACCTTGAGGTCGTAGTTGATGCTCTGGTAGCTGAACGGGATCGGCGCCCACAGCACCCAGCTGTCTTTTTTCTCCAGCAGCTCGCGGATGTACGGGCTCTTGTAGTTGGCTTCGAGTGGGAATTCGCCGCCGAAGGTGGTCTCTGGATAGCGTTTGAATGCCGGGAAGTACCACTCACCGTCGTAGCGTACGGCAATCGGTTTGTCGTTGGCGATCAGTTCGGCGCCCAGGCTCAGGCCGAACAGGATGATGAACAACCACAACGACCACCAACCGCGGCGGTTGGCCTTGAAGCGCTCGAAGCGCCGGCGATTGAGAGGGGACAGGGCCATGTCAGTGCTCCCGGCTGGCGAAGTCGATGCGCGGATCGACCAGGGTGTAGGTCAGGTCGCCGATCAGTTTCACCACCAGCCCGAGCAGGGTGAAGATGAACAGGGTGCCGAAGACCACCGGGTAGTCGCGATTGATCGCCGCTTCGAAACTCATCAGGCCCAGGCCGTCGAGCGAGAAGATCACCTCGATCAGCAAGGAGCCGGTGAAGAAGATGCCGATGAACGCCGAGGGGAAACCGGCGATCACCAGCAGCATGGCGTTGCGGAACACGTGCCCGTACAGCACCCGTGGCCGGCTCAGGCCCTTGGCCTTGGCGGTGACCACGTACTGCTTGTTGATCTCGTCGAGGAAGCTGTTCTTGGTCAGCAGGGTCATGGTGGCGAAGTTACCGATCACCAGCGCTGTAATCGGCAGCACCAGGTGCCAGAAGTAGTCGAGCACCTTGCCGGTGGTCGACAGCTCCTCGAAGTTGTTCGAAGTCAGCCCGCGTAGCGGGAACCAGTCGAAGTAGCTGCCGCCGGCGAACAACACGATCAGCAGGATGGCGAACAGGAACGCCGGGATGGCGTAGCCGACGACGATCGCCGAGCTGGTCCAGACGTCGAAGTGGCTGCCGTGGCGCACCGCTTTGGCGATCCCCAGGGGGATCGACACCAGGTACATGACCAGCGTGCTCCACAGCCCGAGCGAGATCGACACCGGCATCTTTTCGGCGATCAGGTCGATGACCTTGGCGTCGCGGAAGAAGCTGTCGCCGAAGTCGAGCTGGGCGTAGTTCTTGATCATGATCCACAGCCGCTCGGGCGGCGACTTGTCAAAGCCGTACATGCGCTCGATCTCGGCGATCAGCGCTGGGTCCAGGCCTTGTGCGCCACGGTAGTTGGAGCCGGCCACCGAGACTTCGGCGCCGCCGCCGGCGATGCGGCTGGTGGCGCCGTCGAAGCCTTCGAGCTTGGCGATCATCTGCTCGACCGGGCCACCGGGGGCGGCCTGGACGATGATGAAGTTGATCACCAGGATGCCCAGCAGGGTTGGGATGATCAGCAGCAAACGGCGCAGGATATAGGCGAGCATGTCAGTTCGCCTCGCCAGGTTGTTCGGCGTCTGCCGGCTGTGCAGGCTGCGCGGTCACTGCCGGGGTGACGTCGGGTTTGATCCACCAGGTGTCGATGCCAACATCATATTTGGGCGATACCTTGGGGTGGCCGATGTGGTTCCAGTAGGCCACGCGCCAGGTCTTGATGTGCCAGTTGGGGATTACGTAGTAGCCCCACAGCAGCACCCGGTCGAGGGCGCGGGCGTGGTCGATCAGGCTCTGGCGGGAGTCAGCGTTGATCAACGCTTCGACCAGTTGGTCGATGGCCGGGTCGCGCAGGCCGATGAAGTTGCGGCTGCCGGGGTTGTCGGCGGCGCCGCTGGACCAGAACTCGCGCTGTTCGTTGCCAGGCGAGCTGGACTGCGGGAAGCCGCTGACGATCATGTCGAAATCGCGCGAGCGCAGGCGGTTGATGTACTGCGGGACTTCGACGCGGCGAATGCTCAGCTCGATGCCCAGGTCGGCCAGGTTGCGCTTGAACGGCAGCAGCACGCGCTCGAACTCGGTCTGCGCGACCAGGAACTCGATGCTCACGGGTTTGCCTTGGGTGTCGACCATCTTGTCGTTGACGATTTTCCAGCCGGCGTCTTGCAGCAGCTTGTAAGCCTTGCGCTGTTGCTCGCGGATCATGCCGCTGCCGTCGGTGACTGGGTTGTGGAAGGCTTCGCTAAAGGCTTGCTCGGGGATCTTGCCGCGCAGTGGTTCGAGGATCTTCAGCTCGGCCGGCGAGGGCAGGCCCTTGGCGGCCATTTCCGAGTTTTCGAAGTAGCTGCCGGTGCGGGTGTAGGCGCCGTTGAACAGCTGCTTGTTGGTCCACTCGTAATCGAGCATCAGGCTCAGCGCCTGGCGTACGCGAATGTCCTGGAATACCGGGCGGCGCAGGTTGAAGACAAAGCCCTGCATGCCGACCGGGTTGCCGTTGAGCAGCTCTTCCTTGATCAGCCGGCCTTCGCGCACCGCTGGCACGTTGTAGGCGGTGGCCCAGTTCTTCGCGGTCATTTCCAGCATGTAGTCGAACTGGCCGGCCTTGAGCGCTTCGAGGGCGACGGTGTTGTCGCGGTAATAGTCGAAGGTCATGGCGTCGAAGTTGTAGAAGCCGCGGTTGATCGGCAGGTCTTTGGCCCAATAGTCCTTGACCCGCTCGTAGCGCACCGAGCGTCCGGCCTTGACCTGGGCGATCTTGTACGGCCCGCTGCCCAGCGGGATTTCCAGGTTGCCCCGGGTGAAGTCGCGCTCGGCGTACCAGTGCTTGGGCAGTACCGGCAGTTGGCCGAGAATCAGCGGCAGCTCGCGGTTGTTCTTGTGCTTGAACTTGAACAGTACAGTCAGCGGGTTTTCTGCCACGGCTTCGGCGACGTCGCCGTAGTACACGCGGTACAGCGGCGCGCCTTTGCTGACCAGGGTGTTGAAGGTCCATACCACGTCGTCGGCGCGCATCGGTTGGCCGTCGTGAAAGCGCGCTTCGGGGCGCAGGTAGAAGCGCACCCAGCTATTGTCCGGGGCCTTTTCGATCTTGCCGGCCACCAGGCCGTACTCGGTGAAAGGCTCATCCAGGCTTTGGCGCATCAGGGTGTCGTAGATGCTGCCGATGTTTTCTGCAGGCACGCCCTTGTTGATGAACGGGTTGAGACTGTCGAAACCGCCGAAGCTGGATTGGCGGAAGGTGCCGCCCTTGGGCGCGTCGGGGTTGACGAAGTCGAAGTGCTTGAAGCTCGCCGGGTACTTGGGCGGCTCATCGTACAAGGTCAGGGCGTGTTGCGGCGCGGCCATTGCCGTCACGCTCAGGCAGGCGAGCAGCAAGCTGCCAGCCAGGCGGCGCAGGCTGTGGGTCGGCATCATTTGGCTTTCTCCGAAGTCTTGAGCCACCAGCTGTTCAAGCCCAGGGTGTAGGGCGGCGTGGTGACGAAGGCGAACCGGTTGCGGTAGGCCAAGCGGTGATTGTCGAGATACCAGTTGGGAATCATGTAGTAGTGCCACGACAGTACCCGGTCCAGGGCGCGCGCAGCGGCAACCTGGTCGTCGCGGGTACGGGCGGCGAGCAGGGTGTCGAGTAGGTGGTCGACCACCGGGTCCTTGACCCCAGCATAGTTCTTGCTGCCCTTGGTCGAGGCTTGGCTGGAATGAAAGTACAGCCACTGCTCAAGGCCGGGGCTCAAGGTCTGGTTCAGGGTCATCAGAATCATGTCGAAGTCGAACTGGTCCAGCCGTTGTTTGTACTGGGCGCGGTCCACGGTGCGCAAGCGCGCATCGATGCCGATGCTCGCCAGATTTTCGACATAAGGTTGCAGGATCCGTTCAAGGTTGGGGTTGACCAGCAACAGCTCGATGCGCAGCTGCTTGCCCTTGGCGTCTACCAGGCGCTGGCCATCGAGCTTCCAGCCCGCCTGGGCGAACAGCGCCAGGGCCTGGCGCAGGGTTTGCCGGCTGACGCCGCTGCCGTCGGTGTGGCTGACCTTGTACGGCTCGGTGTAGAGCTTTGCCGGCAGTTGCTCGCGAAACGGCGCCAGCAGCAGCCACTCCTTGCCGGTCGGCAGGCCGGTGGCGGCAAACTCGCTGTTGGGGTAGTAGCTGGTCGAGCGGCGATAGGCGCTGCTGAACAGGGCGCGGTTGGTCCACTCGAAGTCGAGCATCAGGCCCAGCGCCTGGCGCACCAGCGGGTCGCTGAAGGTCGCCCGGCGGCTGTTCATGAACAGGCCCTGGGTCTGGGTCGGGATGCGATGCGGGATCTGCGCCTTGATCACTTCACCGCGGCGCACCGCCGGGAAGTTGTAGCCGTTGGCCCAGTTCTTGGCCTGGTGCTCGATGTAGATGTCGAACTCACCGGCCTTGAACGCCTCGAAGGCGACGGTGGCGTCGCGATAGAACTCGTATTCGACGCGGTTGAAGTTGTACTTGCCGCGGTTGACCGGCAGATCCTTGCCCCAGTAGTCCTTGACCCGCGTGAATACCAGGCGCCGGCCTGGCTGCACTTCAGAAATGCGATACGGCCCGCTGCCCAGCGGTGGCTCGAAGGTGGTTGCCTTGAAGTCGCGCTTTTGCCAGTAGTGCTTGGGCAACACCGGCATTTCGCCCAGGCGCAGGATCAGCAGAGGGTTGCCAGCGCGCTTGAACACGAAGCGGATGCGCAACGGCCCGAGGATATCGACGCGTTGCACTTCCTGCAGGTTGGTGCGGTACAGCGGGTGGCCGTCCTTGAGCAGCGTGCGGTAGGAGAACGCCACGTCCGCCGAGGTGATCGGTTTGCCATCGTGGAAGCGTGCTTCGGGGCGCAGGTTGAACACCACCCAGCTGCGGTCCTCGCTGTACTCGACCGAGCGGGCGATCAGGCCGTAGCTGGAGGTGGGTTCGTCGCCAGACGGGTCGTACATGCCGGTGCCGACCATCAGCGTCTCGTTGAGCTCGTTGATGCCGTACTGCAGGAAGTTTGGCGTGGTGACCGGGCTTGAGCCTTTGAAGGTATAAGGGTTGAGCGTGTCGAAGGTGCCGAATGCCATGGCCCGCAAGGTCCCGCCCTTGGGCGCTTGCGGATTGACCCAGTCGAAGTGGGTGAAGGTGGCCGGGTATTTGAGCGTACCGAACTGCGCGTAACCGTGGCTTTCGCTCACCATCGCGCCTGCGGGAAAGCTCAAGGCCAGGCTGAATGACAGCAGGAGGGGACGTATCAAGTCGGCATCCGATCCAGAGGGCTTTGGGCTTTGGTCGGGCTACAGTAACAGCTTGGCGGGGTTGGAAAAAGAGTGCTGGGAGCGGAGAGGGCGCAGCGCTATTGGGTGCTGTTGCTAAGGTGGGGCTGCAAAGCAGCCCCAATTGCATCAATGGCCCAGGTAGACAGTCAGGGTCTGGCCGGGTTTGAGCGCATGGCCGCTACGCGGATTCCAGCGTTTGAGGTGCTGCATCTCGACATTGAAGCGCTTGGCCACCAGGTACAGCGAGTCACCCTTGCGTACTTTGTACTGGGTCGAGCGCTGCTTGGACGACGCAACCCGGTTGCCGGCAGCCGAAGGTGCATTACCGCCGCGCAGGGCCAGAACCTGGCCAGCTTTCAGGCGGTTGCCCGAGAGCCGGTTCCAACGCTGGATGTCCTTGACCGAAACCCGATTGGCCTTGGCAATGCTGCCCAGGTTGTCCCCGCGTTTGACCCGGTAGCTACGCGCTGCAGGCGCCTTGGCTTCAGCCACCGCCGCCTCGAACACCGCTTTACGCGGCTGCAGGCTGACCAACTGCTCGGGGTTGAGGTTGGACAGGCTGGCCGACAGCAGCTGGGCCTTGGCGGTAGGCACCAGCAACTGCTTGGGCCCATCGACCGTCATGCGCTTCTTGAACGCGGGGTTGAGCTGGATCAGTTCGTCTTCGTCCATGTTGGCGAAGGCGGCGACCTTGGACAGGTCCAGGCGGTCGTTGATGGCCACGGCCTCGAAGTAGGGCTCGTTGGCGATCGGGTTGAGGTTGACGCCGTAGGACTCAGGCGTCGACACCACCTGCGACAGCGCCAGCAGCTTGGGCACGTAGTCGCGGGTTTCCTGCGGCAGGGGCAGGTTCCAGTAATCGGTCGGCAGGCCGAGCTTTTCGTTACGCTCGATCGCCCGGCTGACAGTGCCTTCGCCAGCGTTGTAGGCGGCCAGCGCCAACAGCCAGTCGCCGTTGAACATGTCGTGCAGGCGGGTCAGGTATTCCAGCGCAGCATTGGTCGACGCGGTGATGTCGCGGCGGCCATCGTAGAAATTGGTTTGACGCAGGTTGAAGTGGCGCCCGGTGGACGGGATGAACTGCCACATGCCAGCGGCGTGGGCCCGCGAGTAGGCCATCGGGTTGTAGGCGCTTTCGATCGCCGGCAGCAGCGCCAGCTCAAGCGGCATGTCGCGTTCTTCCAAGCGCTCGACGATGTAATGCAGGTACAGGCTGCCGCGCTCGCCGGCGGTTTCGACGAAACGTGGGTTGCTGGCGAACCACAGGCGCTGCTGTTCGATGCGCGGGTTGACGTCGATGCTGTCTTGCAGGGCAAAGCCCTGGCGCATGCGCTCCCAGACATCCTGGGGTGCTTGCTCCTTGGGCTTGACCATCAGCGGCGCCGGTTTGTGCTTGATCCGAGCCTGGTAGTTGTGCGCGCGAACGCTTTCGGATTCGTCAACCTGACGGGTGCTCTGGCAGCCCACCAAAGTGGCGGCCAGGGCCAGCGCACTGATCTGTGCGAGGCGCGTCAAAGCGACGGATTGCGAGGTTCTGCGGCTACGGGAAGACATCGGCTGGGACGGGTATCCGGGCAAAAAATTTCGGCGATTCTAGGAACCGCTTTCCGCCCGGTCAACCTTTGAGGACCAATTGCGATATATCTTGAGGTTATCAAAAGCCGTCTTTCCAAGACCTCAAGGCAGCAAAAACAGCGGCTTGGCCTACGTTTGAAAGACCCTTCCATTCGTCTGCTTTTTGTTTAACGGATGTTTCAGCGGTACGCAGGAAGGGGTTGGTCAAGCGTTCCAAGCCGATCGTTGATGGCAATGTGATGCGATCTTGCTCACGCAGGCGGCTAATCTCGGCAAAGCGTGCGACAACGTGCGGGTTTTCTGGTTCTACAGCCTTGGCAAAGCGCAGGTTGCTCAAGGTGTATTCGTGGGCGCAGTACACTTGGGTTGCGGCGGGCAAGGCGGCCAGCCGCTCAAGGGAGTTGTGCATTTGCTCTGGGGTGCCCTCGAACAAGCGGCCACAACCGGCCGCGAACAGGGTGTCGCCACTAAACAACAGGGGGGTGGGCGTCTGCGTGGTGAAATAGGCAATGTGTCCCAGGGTATGGCCGGGCATCGCCATGACCTGGAAACTCAGGCCCAGCGCGGTAACCTGGGCATTGTCCTGCAGGGCCAGGTCGCGGCCGGGGATGGTTTCGGCAGCCGGGCCGCAAACGCGCGCGCCCGTCATCTGCTTGAGTTGTTCGACACCGCCGACGTGATCGTGATGGTGATGGGTGACCAGGATGTCGGTCAGCGCCCAGGTGGGGTTGGCCTTGAGCCAGGCCAGCACCGGCGCGGCGTCACCGGGATCGACCACCGCGCACTGGCGTTTGGCAGTATCCTGTAACAACCAGATGTAGTTGTCGGAGAAAGCGGGTAGGGCATCGATCTGTATCATGGTGCGGATCCGAATCATCTGGCGTGGGACATGAGGGCATCTTAGCCGCGATGGCGCGGCGGGAGAACCTTGGAGGGAAAACGCAATGACCGACCAAGCCTTTGCCCAGGCCGATCCTGACTGGATCGAACTGATCAGCCTGGCCCGCGACTGGTTCCAGGGCCCCCTGGGGCAATTGATGCTGCGCGAGGAAGAAAAGCTGCTCGAAGACGAGCTGGCGCGCTTCTTCGGCGGCTACCTGGTGCATTACGGCCCCTGCGCCGAACCCCCGCCCAGTGCTCCGCAGGTGCATCGCAACGTGCGCCTGGGCGCGCCGCTGCCAGGGGTCGAGATCGTCTGCGAAGAACAGGCCTGGCCGCTCTCCGAGCACGCAGCCGATGTGGTGGTGCTGCAGCATGGCCTGGACTTCAGCCTGTCGCCGCATGGCCTGCTGCGTGAGGCGGCCAGCGCTGTGCGCCCGGGTGGCCATTTGCTGATCGTGGGCATCAACCCGTGGAGCAGCTGGGGCATGCGCCATTTCTTCAGCCATGGGGCGCTGCGCAAGGCGCGCTGCATCTCGCCGTCGCGGGTCGGCGACTGGCTCAACCTGCTCGGCTTTGCGCTGGAGAAACGCCGCTTCGGCTGCTATCGTCCGCCGCTGGCCTCGCCGGCCTGGCAACAACGCCTGGCCGGTTGGGAGCGGATGGCCGGTGGTTGGCAAACCTCTGGCGGCGGGGTCTACCTGCTGGTGGCGCGCAAGATGGTGGTCGGCCTGCGGCCGCTGCGTCTGGAGCGGCGCGAGCCAATGGGTAAGTTGCTGCCGTTACCGCTGGCCAAGGTCAACCGCGAGGCAACTAGCCAGCGTGAGCGCCATCCCGGTCGATAATCCACAGCGAGTTAAGGCAGTACATGAGCGATAGCATCGAGATCTACACCGATGGCGCCTGCAAGGGCAACCCTGGCCCGGGTGGCTGGGGGGTGCTGATGGTCTACAAGGGCGTTGAGAAGGAATTGTGGGGCGGTGAGCTCGAGACCACCAACAATCGCATGGAACTAATGGCGGCGATCGAAGGCCTGCGGGCGCTCAAGCGTGAATGCGAGGTGGTGCTGACCACCGACTCGCAGTACGTGATGAAGGGCATCAACGAGTGGATGGCCAATTGGAAGAAGCGCGGTTGGAAGACCGCGGCCAAGGAGCCGGTGAAAAACGCTGACTTGTGGCGCGAGCTCGACGAGCAGGTCAACCGACACAAGGTCACCTGGAAATGGGTGCGCGGGCATATCGGCCACCCTGGCAACGAACGCGCCGACCAGTTGGCCAACCGCGGCGTCGACGAGGTACGCGCCAAGCGCTGAGCTGGGGTACAATCGCCGGCTTTCCCTTGAAGTACCAGTTGGAGCCACCCGCGTGGAGCAGCAGAACAGCAGATTCGTCGTCCTCGATACCGAAACGACCGGCATGCCGGTCAGTGAGGGGCATCGGATCATCGAGATCGGTTGTGTCGAAGTCATGGGCCGGCGCCTGACCGGGCGGCACTTCCACGTCTATCTGCAGCCCGACCGCGAGAGTGACGAAGGCGCGATTGGCGTGCACGGCATCACCGATGCATTCTTGGTTGGCAAACCACGTTTTGCCGAGGTGGCCGAGGAGTTCTTCGAGTTCATCCAGGGTGCCCAGCTGGTCATCCATAACGCAGCGTTCGACGTTGGCTTCATCAACAACGAGTTCGCCATGCTCGGTCAGCACGACCGCGCAGACATCTCCAAGCACTGCGGCATTCTCGACACCCTGATGCTGGCGCGTGCGCGCCATCCGGGCCAGCGCAACAGCCTCGATGCCTTGTGCAAACGCTACGGCATCGACAACTCCGGCCGTGAACTGCACGGCGCCTTGCTCGACTCCGAGTTGTTGGCGGACGTTTACCTGGCGATGACCGGCGGGCAGACCAGCCTGTCGCTGGCTGGGCATGGCGCTGACGGTGAAGAGGGTGGCAACAGCACTGGCAGTGAGATTCGCCGTATCGTCGGACGCCAGCCTGGGCGGATCATCATGGCCTCGGCTGAAGAGTTGGAAGCGCATGCCGAGCGTCTGGCAGCAGTGGCCAAGTCGGCGGGTGGGCCGGCGTTGTGGCAGAGCCTGACCGAAGGTTGATCGAGCCCTGCGGGGGGGGTGTCAGGGCTGGCCTCTTCGCGGGCAAGCCCGCTCCAGGCTGTCGGCTTAAGAACGCTACGATCCCTGTGGGAGCGGGCTTGCCCGCGAAGAGGCCGGGGCTGACAGCGCAAATACTAAACGTCGCAGCCTGAGCAACCAGCTTCTACCCTGAAAGAACCCAGCAGTTCTGCCCAGGTGGTGGTTGCCCATGTACAAGGACCTGCAGTTCCCGATCCTGATCGTTCACCGGGCGATCAAGGCCGACAGCGTCGCCGGCGAGCGTGTGCGTGCCATCGCCGCTGAATTGGCCCAGGACGGCTTCACCATCCTGGCCGCCGCCGACCACGCCGAAGCGCGCCTGGTCGCCGCTACCCATCATGGCTTGGCCTGCATGCTGATCGCCGCTGAAGGGGTCGGCGACAACACTCATCTGTTGCAGAACATGGCCGAGCTGATCAGCCTGGCGCGTCTGCGGGCGCCAAACCTGCCGATCTTCGCCCTCGGCGAGCAGGTCACCCTGGAGAACGCCCCCGCCGAGGCGATGAGCGAGCTCAACCAGCTGCGCGGCATTCTTTACCTGTTCGAAGACACCGTGCCGTTTCTCGCCCGCCAGGTCGCGCGGGCTGCCCACAACTACCTCGATGGCCTGTTGCCGCCGTTTTTCAAGGCATTGGTGCAGCACACTGCGCAATCGAACTATTCCTGGCATACCCCCGGCCACGGCGGCGGTGTGGCGTATCGCAAGAGCCCGGTGGGGCAGGCATTCCACCAGTTCTTCGGCGAAAACACGCTACGCTCCGACCTGTCGGTATCGGTGCCCGAGTTGGGATCCTTGCTCGATCACACCGGCCCGTTGGCCGAGGCTGAAGCACGCGCTGCGCGCAATTTCGGCGCCGATCACACCTTCTTCGTGATCAACGGCACCTCGACGGCCAACAAGATCGTCTGGCATTCGATGGTCGGCCGTGACGACCTGGTGCTGGTCGACCGCAACTGTCACAAGTCAGTGGTGCACGCGATCATCATGACCGGCGCCATTCCCATTTACCTGTGCCCCGAGCGCAACGAACTGGGCATCATCGGGCCGATTCCGTTGAGTGAGTTCAGCGCTGGGTCGATCCAGGCCAAGATCGCCGCCAACCCGCTGGCCACAGGCCGACCGGCGCGGATCAAGCTGGCAGTGGTGACCAACTCGACCTACGACGGGCTGTGCTATCACGCCGGGATGATCAAGCAGGCTTTGGGTAATAGCGTCGAAGTGCTGCATTTTGACGAAGCCTGGTTCGCCTATGCTGCCTTTCATGAGTTTTTTGCCGGCCGTTATGCCATGGGTACGCCGCGCAGCGCCGACAGCCCGCTGCTGTTCAGCACCCATTCGACCCACAAGTTGTTGGCCGCCTTCAGCCAGGCGTCAATGATTCATGTGCAGGACGGCGCCACGCGCCAGCTCGACCGCGACCGCTTCAATGAAGCGTTCATGATGCACATCTCTACCTCGCCGCAGTACAGCATCCTGGCCTCGCTGGACGTCGCCTCGGCGATGATGGAAGGCCCCGCCGGACGCTCGCTGCTGCAGGAGATGTTCGACGAGGCGCTGAGCTTTCGCCGCGCCCTGGCCAACCTGCGCGAGCATATCGCTGCCGATGACTGGTGGTTCAGCATCTGGCAGCCGGAGCGTGCCGAGGGCATCCAGCACATTACCGCCCAGGATTGGCTGTTGCAGCCCGGTGCGCCCTGGCATGGCTTTGGCGAGGTCGAGCAGGACTACGTGTTGCTCGATCCGCTCAAGGTCACCCTGGTCATGCCTGGGCTGACGGCTGGTGGCGCGCTGGGTGCGCACGGCATTCCGGCGGCGGTGGTGAGCAAGTTTCTCTGGGAGCGTGGGCTGGTGGTGGAAAAGACCGGACTGTACAGCTTTCTGGTGCTGTTCTCGATGGGCATCACCAAGGGCAAATGGAGCACTTTGCTAACCGAGTTGCTGGAGTTCAAGCGCCACTATGACGCGAACAGCCCCTTGAGCGTCAGCCTGCCGAGCGTGGTGGCCCAGGCGCCGGGACGTTATCAGGGATTGGGCCTACGTGATCTGTGCGGCCAGTTGCATGAGTGTTATCGCAGCAATGCCACGGCCAAGCAGCTCAAGCGCCTGTTTACCCGTTTGCCGGACGTGGCCATCAGCCCGGCGCTGGCCTATGACCATCTGGTGCGCGGGGCGGTCGAGGCAGTGCCGGTCGAAGCGTTGCTAGGGCGGATCTCGGCGGTGATGCTGGTGCCCTATCCGCCTGGTATCCCGTTGATCATGCCAGGCGAACGCTTCACCGAAGCGACGCGCTCGATCCTCGATTACCTGGCCTTCGCCCGCGCGTTCGACCAGGGCTTCCCCGGTTTTGTCGCCGATGTGCACGGTCTGCAAAGCGAAGACTGTGGCCAAGGGCGCATCTACACGGTCGACTGCGTCAAGGAATGCGGATGATTTCCACGCCGCTTTGCGCCAGTTCGAAACGGTCCTCACCCAGATGGTTGACCCGGTCACCGATGGCCAGGCGATAGCTGCTGATCGGCGCGCCAAGCACGCTGCCATCGGCCTGGAGGGTCGACTCCTGGAACTCATGGACGGGGTAGATACGGCCTTCGGCGTCACGGGCGTGGAATTGGCCGACCAGTACTGCTGCCATTTTGGGGGGAAACCTCTGAAAAATGTAGGAAATGTCTGCAGGCATAGACCAGTGAAACCCTTGGGAAGTTTTCTATCAAGGGGAAAAAAACCTCGGCGCCGAGGAACGGTCATCTATAACTACTGAGTCCATCAGCCAGCAGAGGGTGTAAATCGCCATGAGCCAGGTGTTTTCGGTAGCAGTCGTGGTCGGCAGCTTGCGCAAGGAATCCTACAACCGCAAGGTGGCCCGGGCCTTGAGTGAGCTGGCGTCCTCCAGCCTTGCCCTGAAGATCGTCGAGATCGGCGACCTGCCCCTGTACAACGAGGATGTCGAGGCCAGCGGCGCGCCGGATGCGTGGAAGCGCTTTCGCGACGAGATCCGCCGTAGCGATGCGGTGCTGTTCGTCACCCCGGAGTACAACCGCTCGGTGCCGGGTTGCCTGAAAAATGCGATTGACGTGGGCTCGCGGCCGTATGGCCAGAGCGCCTGGGGGGGTAAGCCAACGGCGGTGGTGAGCGTCTCGCCGGGAGCGATTGGCGGGTTTGGCGCCAACCATGCAGTGCGCCAGTCGCTGGTGTTTCTCGATATGCCGTGCATGCAGATGCCCGAGGCGTATATCGGTGGGGCGGCGAGCTTGTTCGAAGAGTCTGGCAAGCTCAATGACAAGACTCGGCCATTCTTGCAGGCGTTTATCGATAAGTTTGCTGCCTGGGTGAAGCTCAATCGGGCCGTGTGAGTCGTTGATCGCGGGGCAAGCCCGCTCCCACGCCATGCCTCAGGCATGAGGTGATTGGCGTGGGAGCGGGCTTGCCCCGCGATAGCGTCAGATCTGACGGCACATAATCAAAATGCCTGCGGCATCTCACCCTTGGCCAAGCGCCGGTTGATGTCGGCAATCACCTCTGGCAAGTCATTGATCGTGTCGATCAGGTAGTGCGGGCGCGAGCTTTCGAACAGCGTATGAATGCGCTTGCGCTCACTTTCGAGCTTCTCGGCACTAAGCGCCTGATAGCCTTCCCAGGTCAGCCCCAGGGCATTGCCCGAGCACACCAGCGCCACGGTCCACATGCCGGCGCGGCGACCTTCGAGAATCCCCGGCACGGTGTCGTCGACCTTGACGCACGCCGCCACATCATCGATGCCCAGGGCGATCACGTTGGCCAGGGCCTGGGCCGGCCAGGGGCGGCCGTTGGGGGTCTCATCGGTGGCCACCACGTGGTCGGCGACATAGCCGTTTTGCTTGGCCAGCTCCACGACCTTGTCCATCACCACTTTCGGATAACCCGAGCACGAGCCGATCTTCAGGCCATCCTGGCGCAGCCCGGTCAGGGTCTCTAGCGCCCCTGGGATCAGCGCCGAGTGCACGGCGATCTTCTCGATCTGCAGCGGCATGAAGCGGTTGTAGATAGCTGTGACATCATCATCTGTCGGGGTGCGGCCAAACACTTTGCGATAGCGCTCGGCAATCGCCGGCTGGTCGCACAGGGTGCGAATGTGGTCCCACTTGCCCATGCCCATCGGGCCACGGGCCTCTTCGATGGACACCTCGACATCGAACTCGGCAAAGGCCTCGACAAAGATCTGGGTTGGCGCGAAGGAGCCGAAGTCGACCACGGTGCCAGCCCAGTCAAGGATGGCGGCTTGCAGGCGGGTAGGGTTGCTGTAGTTCATGTCCTGTAATCCTTCAAAGGTAGGGGCGAAGTCAGATGTCCAGCACTTCCATTTCCCGTAGCACTTGGGCCACGGCATCGACGGCGGCCTGCATGCCGTCTGCGCCAACCACGCCGATGCAACCGACGCGGAAGGTTTCGACCTGGGTCAGCTTGCCCGGGTAGAGGATGAAACCCTTGGCCTTGACCCGCTCATAGAAGTCCTTGAACTGGTAGCGCGGGTCGTTGGGGGCGTGGAAGGTGACGATGATCGGCGCCTGGATTTCAGCCGGCAGGAAGCTTTTCAGACCGATCGCCGCCATGCCCTTGAGCAGGGTCTGGCAGTTGTCCGAATAGCGCTGATGACGCGCCGGCAGGCCACCTTCTTCGTTGTATTGCTGCAAGGCTTCGTGCAGGGCGGCGACCACGTGAGTCGGTGGGGTGAAGCGCCATTGGCCAGTCTTGGCCATGTAGCTGTGCTGGTCGTAGAGGTCCATGGCCAGCGAATGGGCGTTGCCTTCGGCGTCAGCCAGGGCACTCTTCTCGGCGAACACGAAGCCCATCCCCGGTACGCCTTCCAGGCACTTGCCGGAGGCGGCGATCAGCGCTTCGAACGGCACCTGACGCGCATCGATCGGCAGCGCGCCGAAGGAACTCATGGCGTCGATGATCAAGCGCTTGCCGTGGCGTTTCACGACTTGTGCGATCTCGGGCAGCGGATTGAGGATGCCGGTGCTGGTCTCGCAGTGGATCAGTGCCACATGGGTCACGGCCGGATCGGCTGCCAGCAGGCGCTCGACGTCTTCGGCGGTGGTCGGTTGGTCTTCGGCGGTCTCGAAGGTGCTGAAGTTGCGCCCCAGCACTTTGCAGATCTTGGCCAGGCGCTGGCCATAGGCGCCATTGATCAGCACCAGGACCTTGCCGTCACGCGGCACCAGGGTGCCGATGGCGGCTTCCACGGCGAAGGTACCGCTGCCTTGCAGCGGCACGCAGTGGTGGCTGGCGCTGGCGTCGAGGATTGCCAGGAGCTGCTCGCAGACACTGGCAGTCAGTTGATTGAAGTCGCGATCCCACGAGCCCCAGTCCACCAGCATGGCTTGGCGGGTACGGGCGGAGGTGGTCAGTGGGCCGGGGGTCAGCAGGATAGGGGCGTTGCTCATACCGGAGTTCCTCGCAAGCAGCAGGTGGTCAGCCGAAAAGTGGTGCTGAAACTACGGGTGCTAGGTTGCAATTGGCCTTGCCATCAATCAAATTGTTTGTCGTTATGCCAGCCATAAGTCAGGCCGATAAATATGAACCTGTTCCAGCTCCGTGCATTCGATGCTGTCGCCCGCGAAGGCAGCTTCACCCGCGCCGCCGCCCGCTTGTTCATCAGCCAGCCGGCAGTGACCGGACACGTCAAAGCCTTGGAAGAGCACTACCAGATCACCTTGCTGCGACGGACCGCGCGCCGGGTCGAGCTGACCGAAGAGGGCACGCGCCTGGCTGCCATCACGCGGGCCATGTTCGGCCTGGCGGAAGAGGCGCAGGCGATGCTCGAAGCCAATCGCCAGTTGCTGACCGGACGGTTGGAGGTTGCCGCCGATGGTCCGCACCGGGTGATGCCGATGCTCGCCCAGCTGCGTGCCCGCTACCCTGGTATCACCGTCAACCTGCGCTTGGGCAATGCCCAGGAAACCTTGGCGGCGCTGCTTTCGGAGCATGCCGACGTGGCGGTGCTGACCGAGGTCGAGCCGCGCAAGGGCTTGTACCTGCAAAGCCTGGGCGACTCACGCCTGTGCGCGCTGTTGCCGGTCGGCCACCCGTGGGCCGACGATCAGGGTGAGCTGCCCTTGGCCGATCTCGATCGGCAGATCATGGTCCTGCGCGAACCCAGCTCGATCACTCGGCGCACCTTCGATCAGGCCTGTGGCGAGGCCAAGGTCAGCCCGCGGGTGCTGCTCGAACTGGACAGCCGCGAGGCGGTCACCGAGGCGGTCGCCGCCGAGCTTGGCATTGGCATCGTCTCGTCGGTTGAAGTGGCCCACGACCCACGGGTAGTGGCGCGGCCGATCAGCGGGGCAGGGCTGGTCAACCGGCATATGATCGGTTGCCTGGAACGACGCCGCGAGCTGCGTTTGATCCAGGCTTTTCTGGGGCTGGCCACGGATCTTTGAGCCATGCTGACGAATACCGCGCAGCGGCCTAAGATGGCCGACTCCGAGCAACCTGGCGCTGGACGGCCGATGAGCGAGAAAGACACGATCTCCATGCAACTGGTGCGTGAAGCGCTGTTGCAGACCTGCCCGGCGGGCCAGCCCGACACCGGCGTGTTGCTGCGCGCCGGCATCGACCCAGCGCAACTGGAACTGCCTGAGGCGCGGGTTTCTGCGCAAGCTTATGCAAGGCTCTGGCGGCTATTGGCGCGGCGCTGCAACGATGAGTTCTTCGCCATGGACCGGCGCGGCTTGCCCAATGGCAGCCTGGCCTTCATGACCCGCGCGGCGATGGCCCAGCCGAGCCTGGGGGCGGGGCTGGAGATTGCCTTGGGCTTTCTTTCGTTGATGCTCGACGACCTGCAACCGAGCCTGGTGCGTCAGCAGAGCCTGGCCGAGATCGTGGTTAATGAACCGTGCGAGCAGCCGCGCCGGGCATTTACCTATTTCACCTTCTGGATGATCGTGCACGGCGTGGCCTGCTGGCTGGCCGGGCGACGCATTGCGATTTTGGCGATCGACCTGCGCTGCGCTGAGCCGCCGTTTTGCGACGATTACCGGGTGATGTTCTCGGAAAACCTGCAATTTGGCCGGCCGCGCACGCGCATGATCATTACCGGCGATTGCCTGGACCTGCCCATCAAGCGCTCGGCGCAGGAACTACAGCGTTTCCTGGCCGAGGCACCGGGCAATATCCTGGTCAAATATCGCGATCCGGCCAGCCTGGCCAGGCGTATCCGCGCTGACCTGCTAGGCCTGGATCCGACGCAATGGCCAGACGCCGGCAGCTTGGCCCGGCACTTGTGTCTGTCCAGCGCCACTTTGCGCCGGCGATTGGCCGAAGAGGGGCAGACTTATCAGGGCCTCAAAGACAGCGTGCGTCGAGAGCTGGCGATAGCTTGGCTAGCACAGGCCGAGCCGAGCCTGGGGGACATTGCCGAGCGTCTTGGCTTCGCTGATAGCAGCTCGTTCTACAAGGCGTTTCGCAAGTGGTTCGGCTGCAACCCAGGGCACTATCGGAGCCTGGTCCATAGCCGTGGGGACGAGCTGCCCTAGGCGGTGTGCTTTCCCGCTGATCGAGGATGTTGAAGCACCGCACTCTAGGTGGTTCATCAACCGAACAGTGCTGATCATGGAACAGAACAACACCGATACCCAATTTCAACGGGCAACTGATGCATTCATCGTCCATACGCTGCCCGATTGGCTCAAAAAGGCCAGCTTCAATCAGTTTCAGGCGCTGCGCAGCAGCTTTGACAATCATGTGCGCAGCCAACAACAGGTTCACTCGGCACTAGCCGCGCTGCAGCCCCCGAACAGCTTCGCCAGGCCGCTATTACAGCAGGCGTTGCGTTCCTCCTCCTTATCGCTGTCGGTCGACCTCGACAAGGCCCAGTGGCGTGAGGAGCGGCGTCATCTGAGCGCGGATGCAAGCGGCCCGCAAGAGTACCGATCGTATTTCGTGCGTACGCCAGCTGTGCAGGTCTTTCTGCAGAATTTCAAACAGGGTGAAGCGTTTTTTGAGCAGACTGCCCTGGTTTATCCAGCCGATAGCTCGACCGGTGAGGCGGAGCAGGTGCTGACCAACGACAGCACGGAGTTGGTCAATCTTTGTCGGAAAGTAGATGTCGGTGGGCAGTACCAGCAGCATCTGAAAACCGTTTTCACCCCAGGCTTACTCACTGCGCTGAGCGAGGACAAACGCCTGCAACTGGCGTTGGCAATCGAGGTTGCGTTCTTGAAGAAGCAGTTGTCTTCAGCCGACATCGATATGCTACGTCGGGTAGTCAACGGGCAACCTGCCACCCATGCGAAAAGCGACCGGGTACATGCCGGAGCCCTGAAAGTCTTGGACTGTCGTGTCGAAGGGGCTCTAGCGTTCGAGCGGCAAGGGATCGTGCCCATTCCAGGACGTGTGCCGCAGATCAGCGTGGAGGGGGTGATCCTGTACTTACCTGGTGATCGCCAGCAATCGCTGCGGGCCTTCACCTCTTGGCGTGAAGCTAGCCTGGCTCTTGGCACACTGCTGCGTGAAGAGGGTTACCAACAGCGATTCAGTCGGCGAATTGACCTATCGGAGCGTGCAAGCTTCTTGGGATTGTTGCAGCTTCGTCTAAAGGATCCACAGACGGATGCTACGGCTTCCTGCGAGGTAATCCACGACCCGCTGTTCAAGACCTTGGCCGAGCAACAGGTGCAACGCATCCGAGACAATGCGCGTTTTCTTGCGGTACCGACCGCGCAGATCAATGCCCGTGCCAGCGCCGACCAGTTGCGCAACTTGCAAATGGTCGGGGGGAACCTACTCAACCTAGCCGGCCTTTTCGTCCCGGTTGTCGGTGCACTGCTGGCTGCCGACTTGGTTGGGCAGACCGTGTCACAGTTCTGTGAAGGTGTTTGGGACTGGAGCCAAGGGCATCAGCACGAAGCTATCGAGCACTTGCTCGGGGTTGCCGAGACCGTGGTGGTGGCGGCTGCAGTGGCGGGCGGCGCGACGTTGGTTGCGCGCGCTTTCAAGCGCAGCGCTGTGGTTGACCAACTGCTGCCGATAGAGAACGACGCGGGTCGGCCGCGACTGTGGTCGGGCGATCTAGGCCCGTATGCCGTCCTTGCTCCGCCCGACGACCTGATGGCACTCGATAACGGCCTGCTGGCCAATCAAACAGGCCATTGGTGGCGAAATGGTGATACCTACTATAGGGTCAGGCCTGTGCCCAAGCGCAGTGCTTGGCAGTTAGTCCACCCCCAAGGTGAGGCCAGTTTTGGGCCTTTGCTTGAGTTCAACGGCGAGCGATGCTGGCGCTTGACGAGCGAGCAACCGCTTGCCTGGCAGGGTGAAGGTTTGTTGCTGGGGCGTCTATGGCCGCCCGCCGCTAGCTTGTCGGCAGCACGTGTCGAGCACATTTTGAAAGTCGCCGATGTCGATCAAGACTACTTGCGCGGCTTATTGGTAGAAAACCGGCCAATGCCGATTACTCTGCGCGATACCCTGGAGCGGTTTGCCGTGGATGCACGGGTCCAAGCGTTCTTCAAGCAGTTGGCCGACGGCCAAGATTATGACCTGGAGCTGTTTGGCTGGTGCAGCGACTATTTGAAGCTCGATGCGTTGTCGGTCGAGGAGCAGAAGGCTGATTTTCTCGACAATGATGCTGAGCTTGGCGAGCGACTGTTCGAGCATTTTAGCGTCAAGTACCTGCCACAAGACCCGCTGCTGAGCCTGATCCAGAAACATTTCAAAGGATTACCAAGCGCCTACGCACTGGACGTGCTCAAGCTTGCCACCGATGAGCAGCGCCAGTGCATGCTCACGCAACACCGCGTCCCTCTGGCGGTTGCCGAGCAGGCGCGTGCGCACTTGCAGTTGGCGCAACTGACGCGCATGCGTGAAGGCTTGTACCTGGACGCCAGCTATCAACCAGGGACCGTACAACTGGCGTTCGCTCTGTTGCGTCAGTATGGCGCCTTGACCGGGCCAGAAGATCTGGAATTGCGGGACAAATCCGATACCGGACCGTTACTGGCCAGATTGTATCCGGACAACGACCCGCGCAAGGTCAGTGCGATTTTGGTGCGACGCGCAGGGCGTTTTCTTTGCTACAACCGGGATGGATTTAAACACCCACTGCAATTGAGTGAGCCCGAAGGCTTGCCAGAGGCGTTGGCTGCGCTTCTGTCCGCTGCTGATTGCACGCGCCTGAAATGGCAGGGGGCCACGGCCCGTGAGCGCATCATCAATGATCTGCGCAGCTGGCTGCCCTCGGGGAATCCGGCGCTTGCGCAGTTGGTAGGGATGGCAAAGATCAAACCATGGCACAGCCCTATGCAGCGACTGGCCGATGGGCGGCTTGGGTATTTGCTCAGTGGTCGCGGCGAGGGTGGGCATCCTTCGCGGCGTCTGCTAATGCGCTCTGCGCGTACACTTTATCCGAGCTTCAACGACCGTGACCTTGATCGCTTCGTGGCACTGCTGTTGGAAAATCCTGAGACCGCCTATCTCAACTTGACTCAGCAGTTCCAGGAGTACCGCCAGCTTGACCAATCGCTGGAGGAATGGGTGCAGCAAGAGCGTGCTACCAATCGGTACACCCGACGCCGACACGTTGCGACTGAATTACGCCGTAGTTGGCAGCTTCAGGGGCAACGGTTGCTCAACGGAGCCGGGCAATTGGCCGGTGTTCGCCTGAGCCTGATTGGGTTGGATATCGCAAGTCTCCCGACCTTGCCGGCCAATACCGACTTTGGCCACGTGACAGACCTGATTATGGTGGGGTTGAATCTTCAGACCATTCCTACTGGATTCTTGCGTTGCTTCTCTCGTGTGCGATGGCTCAATCTGAACAGTAACGCGCTAACTGGCATCCCTGATGATATCGCGCAGTTGACCAGCCTGGTGGAGCTGCGCATGGCGCGCAATCGGATTCGCATGACCCAGACGTCTGCCGATACCATTCGTGAGCTGCATAGGCTGCAAACCTTGGACCTGAGTTTCAATCCACTGGGTGCAATCAGTCTGCAGTTTCGTCAGCTATCACGTCTGCGCGAACTCAGCTTGCGCCAGACGCGTCTGCAAAGTGTACCCGAGGGGCTGGAGTGGTGTGGGATGCTTGAGTTGGCCGATCTTCGTGATAACCAGATCGCTCAGGTGCCGGAAACCTTGCTTACGGCCTCTGCGCAAACCCGACAAGCCTTGGAACTGCGCAACAACCCGCTGGCGGTCGATGTTCGTGAGCGCCTGTACGCCCCTGAGCCTGCGCCACAGATAGTGCAGCCTGCCGTTGTTGAGCCTTCGCAAGTCAGGCAGACATGGCTTGCATCCTTGCAAGAGGCCCAGCGCGCAGAGGGCAAAGCACGCTGGGATGCCCTGCGTGCAGAGGCCAACAGTGAAGAGTTCTTCCGCCTGCTCGATCTATTGACGGATACCAGCGATTTTCAGCATGCCCGCCAGGACCTGAGTCGGCGGGTGTGGGCCTTGCTTGCGGCGATCAGCGATAACAGCGTGTTACGCGCCGAAGTATTTGAGCTGGCCGCCGCGCGGGGGTGTGTGGATCGCTTGATCTCGTGTTTCAGCAGATTAGAGATTCGCATGCTGGTGGCCCAGGCGAGCTCGGCGAGTGAACAGCTATCGTTGCTGGAGTTGGCGCGGGGTCTGTTCCGGCTGGACGAAGTCGAGCGTATTGCCCATTTGGACATCGAACGGCGCATCACCATGGAAACCGATAGGCTGCGTAGTACTGGCTTGTCAGAGCAAGACGCCGCCACGCGTGGGCGTGAGCGGGTGGATGAAATTGAAGTCAGCTTGGCTTATCGCATTGGTCTGGCCCGTACCTTGAACCTACCGGGCCAGCCGCGCACGATGCAGTTCGGGCAGATTGCCGGAGTGACTCAGCAGCAGTTAAGCAACGCCGCCGCACAGGTGAGATGGGCGTCAGCCACCAATGATTTGGTTAGCTACATCAGCCAGCGGGATTTCTGGATCGATTACTTGCGCCGCGAACACGCAGCGCAGTTCGAGCAGGTCGCGCAGCCGTTCTGGATTCAGCAAGAGGCACTGCAAGGTTTACCGGAAGGTGAGCTGCTCAAACGCAGTGATGAAATCGCCAAGGCGTTCAAGCAGGCCGAGGCTGACCTGATTTTGAAACTGACCAGCGAGGTCATGCGTAGCTGGCATCCAGCCGATTGAACCTGCGTCATAGCGGCCAAACCGCTCATCCCGATTGAGCGGTTTGGCCATTGCTGCGAACGGCGTGCGGCGACAACATCGTCAGACCGATGGTGCTACTCCAACAATAAGAAACCAGGAGTCTGACGATGCGCGATTACGCCGAGGCCGTCCGTTCGTTCGAACACGCCAAGGCCGCAGAGGCGGCCTTGCACGGCAATCTGAACGCCCTCAATGCTTGTGTCGAATGCTGTGATCGACACACCGGCAGCAACTCCCTTGCCCTGATCTACGAAGATCGCGATGGCAATGGCCAGCGCTTTAGTTTCGAGCAACTGCAGGCGCAGGCTGCGCGCTTTGCCAACGTACTCAAGGCCCAGGGCGTCATTGCCGGTGACCGGGTCGCAGGGCTGATGCCACGCACCCCTGAGCTGCTGATCACGATTCTGGCCACCTGGCGCCTGGGCGCGGTCTATCAGCCGCTGTTCACCGCGTTCGGGCCCAAGGCGATCGAGCACCGACTGGAGCAGTCGCAGGCCAAGGTGGTCATCACCGATGCCAACAACCGGGCCAAACTCGATGAGGTGGCTGACTGCCCGTCGATCATCAGCGTCAATGCGCGTGCCGGCGATGCTGATTTCCAGCAACTGCTGGCGACGGCCGAGCCTGAGTGCGAGCCAGTGCTGCGTCGGGGCGATGATCCGTTCCTGTTGATGTTCACCTCCGGCACCACCGGCCCGGCCAAGCCGCTGGAGGTGCCGCTGCGCGCCATCGTTGCCTTCCAGGGCTACATGCGCGATGCCATCGAGCTGCGCCCTGAGGATAACTTCTGGAACCTGGCCGACCCAGGCTGGGCTTATGGCCTGTATTACGCGGTCACCGGGCCGCTGGCGCTGGGCCACGCCACCACCTTCTATGATGGGCCGTTCAGCGTCGAGAGCTGTGCGCGGATCATCAACAAGCTCGGCATCACCAACCTGGCCGGCTCGCCCACCGCTTATCGCTTGCTGATCGCCGCTGGGCGCGAGTTCTCCGCGCCGATCAAGGGTCGTCTGCGGGTGGTCAGCAGTGCTGGCGAGCCGCTCAATCCCGAGGTTATCCGCTGGTTCGCCGATGAGCTCGACGTGACCATTCACGATCACTATGGGCAGACCGAACTGGGTATGGTCCTGTGCAACCACCATGGCCTGGCCCATCCGGTGCACCTGGGCTCTGCAGGCTTTGCCATTCCCGGCCACCGCATCGTCGTGCTTGATGAGCACCACAACGAACTGCCTGCCGGCGTGCCCGGCATCCTTGCGGTGGACCGCGAGCAGTCGCCGTTGTGCTGGTTCGGCGGCTATCACGGCTTGCCGACCAAAAGTTTCGTCGGTAAGTACTACCTCAGTGGCGACACGGTCGAGCTCAATACTGACGGCAGTATCAGCTTCGTCGGGCGCAGTGACGATGTCATCACCACTTCCGGTTATCGGGTGGGTCCGTTCGATGTCGAAAGCGCGCTGATCGAACACCCGGCAGTGATCGAGGCCGCAGTGGTTGGCAAGCCCGACCCGGAGCGCACCGAGCTGATCAAGGCTTTCGTGGTGCTGGCCAGCGGCGTGCAGGGTAGCCCTGAACTGGAAGAGACCCTGCGCCAGCACGTGCGCCAGCGCTTGTATGCCCATGCCTACCCGCGTGAAATCGAATTCGTCAGCGAGCTGCCCAAGACCCCGAGCGGCAAGCTGCAACGCTTCATCCTGCGCAACCAGGAAATCGCCAAACAACAAGCAGCCCTGGCAGCAACCGCCAGCGCCTGAAGGAAACCTCATCATGCACATTGCCAACAAACACTTCATCGTCAGCGGCGCAGCTTCCGGGCTGGGCGCGGCGACCGCACAGATGCTGATCGAAGCCGGCGCCAAGGTAATGCTGGTCGATCTCAACGCCGAAGCGGTAGCGGCCAAGGCCCAGGCGCTGGGTGAGCAGGCGCGCTACGCGGTCGCCGACATCAGCGACGAACAGGCCGCCAAGGCTGCGGTGGACGCTGCCGTCAGCGCCTTTGGCAGCCTCCACGGGCTGATCAACTGCGCCGGTATCGTCGGCGCTGAAAAGGTTCTCGGCAAGCACGGGCCGCATGGCCTGGACAGCTTCGCCAAGGTGATCAACGTCAACCTGATCGGCAGTTTTAACCTGCTGCGCCTGGCCGCTGCGGCCATGGCCGAGGGCGAGGCGGGTGAAGATGGCGAGCGCGGGGTGATCATCAACACCGCTTCGATTGCCGCCTATGACGGCCAGATCGGCCAGGCCGCCTACGCCGCCTCTAAGGGCGCCATCGCCAGCCTGACCCTGCCTGCGGCGCGTGAGTTGGCGCGCTTTGGCATTCGCGTGATTACCATCGCCCCGGGCATCTTCGAAACCCCGATGATGGCCGGCATGACCCAGGAAGTACGCGACTCGCTGGCCGCCGGGGTGCCGTTCCCGCCACGCCTGGGTCGCCCTGACGAGTATGCAGCGCTGGCTCGCCATATCATTGAAAACAGCATGCTCAACGGCGAGGTGATCCGCCTCGACGGTGCCCTGCGCATGGCTGCCAAGTAAGGAGAATTGCTCATGACCCTCGCCAACGATCCGATTGTTATCGTCAGTGCCGTGCGCACGCCCATGGGCGGCCTGCAAGGCGATCTGAAAAGCCTGAGCGCGCCGCAGCTGGGTGCTGCGGCGATTCGGGCCGCTGTCGAGCGCGCAGGCATCGATGCCGCCAGCGTCGAGCAGGTGCTGTTCGGTTGCGTGCTGCCGGCAGGCCTCGGCCAGGCGCCGGCGCGCCAGGCGGCACTGGGCGCAGGCCTGGATAAAGGCACTACTTGCACCACCTTGAACAAGATGTGCGGCTCAGGCATGCAGGCGGCGATCATGGCTCATGATCTGCTGCTGGCAGGCAGCGCCGAGGTGGTGGTTGCTGGCGGCATGGAAAGCATGACCAATGCCCCGTACCTGCTGGACAAGGCCCGCGGCGGCTATCGCATGGGGCACGGCAAGATCATCGACCACATGTTCCTGGATGGTCTGGAAGACGCCTACGACAAAGGCCGGCTGATGGGCACCTTCGCCGAGGATTGCGCGCAAAGTGGTGGGTTCAGCCGGCAAGCGCAGGATGCCTTTGCCATTGAGTCGCTGACCCGCGCTCAACAGGCTATCCAGAATGGTCGTTTCGCTGCTGAAATCGTTCCAGTGGAAGTCACTGAGGGCAAGCAGAAACGTTTGGTCAGTGATGACGAGCAGCCGCCCAAGGCGCGCCTGGACAAAATCGCGCAACTGCGTCCGGCGTTCCGCGAAGGCGGTACGGTCACTGCGGCCAACTCCAGTTCGATTTCCGATGGCGCCGCAGCATTGGTGCTGATGCGCCGCTCTCAGGCTGAACAACGTGGCCTCAAACCGCTGGCGGTGATCCATGGCCATGCGGCCTTTGCCGACACTCCGGCGCTGTTCCCCACCGCGCCAATCGGCGCCATCGACAAGCTGATCAAGCGCACCGGCTGGACCCTGGCCGAGGTCGATCTATTCGAGATCAACGAAGCCTTCGCCGTGGTCACCCTGGCGGCCATGAAGCACCTGGACCTGCCGCACGCCAAGGTCAATATCCATGGCGGCGCCTGCGCCCTGGGCCACCCGATTGGCGCGTCTGGTGCGCGCATCCTGGTCACCCTGCTGTCGGCGCTGCGCCAGAACAACCTGCGCCGTGGCATCGCGGCGATCTGTATCGGCGGCGGTGAAGCGACCGCCATCGCGGTCGAATGCCTGTACTGAGGTGAAACATGCTGGTCACTGACGAACAAAAACAGATTGCCGACGCTGTACGTGATTTTGCCCAGGAGCGTCTGAAGCCTTTCGCCGAGCAATGGGACAAGGAGCATCGCTTCCCCCGCGAGGCGATTGACGAGATGGCCGGGCTGGGCCTGTTTGGCATGCTGGTGCCTGAGCAATATGGCGGCAGCGACACCGGTTATGTTGCCTATGCCATGGCCTTGGAAGAGATCGCTGCGGGCGATGGCGCCTGCTCGACCATCATGAGTGTGCACAACTCGGTGGGCTGCGTACCGATTCTCAAATTTGGCACAGAGCAGCAAAAGCAGCAGTTCCTCGCGCCGCTGGCCAGTGGCGCGATGCTCGGCGCGTTCGCCCTCACCGAGCCGCAGGCCGGCTCCGACGCCAGCAGCCTGAAGACGCGGGCGCGGCGCGATGGCGAGCACTACGTGCTCAACGGCAGCAAGCAGTTCATCACCTCCGGGCAGAACGCCGGGGTGGTGATCGTCTTCGCCGTGACCGACCCTGAAGCGGGCAAACGCGGCATCAGCGCATTCATCGTGCCCACCGATTCACCCGGTTATCAGGTGGCGCGGGTTGAAGACAAACTCGGTCAGCACGCCTCCGATACCTGTCAGATCGTCTTCGATGATGTGCGCGTGCCATTGGCCAATCGCCTGGGCGAGGAGGGCGAGGGCTACAAGATCGCGCTGGCCAACCTTGAGGGCGGGCGCATCGGTATCGCCTCGCAATCGGTCGGCATGGCTCGCGCCGCATTCGAAGTGGCGCGTGATTACGCCAACGAGCGCCAGAGCTTTGGCAAAAAATTGATCGAGCACCAGGCGGTGGCCTTCCGCTTGGCCGACATGGCTACGCGCATTGCCGTCGCCCGGCAGATGGTGCTGCACGCTGCGGCCTTGCGCGACGCCGGGCGCCCAGCGCTGGTAGAAGCCTCGATGGCCAAGCTGTTCGCCTCGGAAATGGCCGAAAAGGTCTGTTCGGATGCCTTGCAGACCCTGGGCGGTTATGGCTATCTGAGCGACTTCCCGCTGGAGCGCATCTACCGCGATGTGCGGGTTTGCCAGATCTACGAAGGCACCAGCGACATTCAGCGCATGGTCATTGCGCGCAATCTTTGAAGGAGCAGCCTGCATGTCATTTGAAACCATCCTGTTGGATATCCACGGCAAAGTCGGCCTGATCACCCTCAACCGCCCGCAGGCGTTGAACGCACTGAACGCGCAGATCGTCAGTGAGATCAACCAGGCGTTGGACCAGCTGGAGAAGGATCCGAACATCGGCTGTGTGGTGCTGACCGGCTCTGTCAAGGCGTTCGCCGCTGGCGCCGACATCAAGGAAATGGCTGACCTGACTTACCCGCAGATCTACGTCGATGACCTGTTCAGCGACGCCGACCGCATCGCCAATCGGCGCAAGCCGATCATCGCTGCGGTATCTGGCTTTGCCTTGGGCGGCGGCTGTGAACTGGCGATGATGTGCGACTTCATCTTGGCCGCTGACAATGCCAAGTTCGGTCAGCCGGAAGTCAACCTTGGCGTGTTGCCGGGTATGGGCGGCACCCAGCGCCTGACCCGTGCGGTGGGCAAGGCCAAGGCCATGGAGTTGTGCCTGACCGGTCGCCTGATGGGCGCCGAAGAGGCCGAGCGCGCTGGCCTGGTGGCGCGCGTGGTGCCGCAGGCAGAGCTGCTCGAAGAAGCGTTGAAAGTGGCCGCGACTATCGCCAGCAAATCGATCCCGGTCAGCATGATGGTCAAGGAAAGCGTCAACCGCGCCTTCGAAGTGACCTTGAGCGAAGGGGTGCGCTTCGAGCGCCGGGTATTCCACGCCGCCTTCGCCACCGAAGACCAGAAAGAAGGCATGGCGGCCTTCGTTGCCAAGCGCGAGGCGCAGTTCAAGGATCGTTGATCATAGGTGAAGGGCGTTGCCTGGCAACGCCCGTCAGCTACAGGTTTTTATAGGTTGCTGGCATCCGCGTGAGGCGCGAAGAAGTAGCGTACCGCTTCGGCTCGGGTGATCGGCGCACGGTACACGAACTCGACCTTTTGCGTGTTCAGGTCGGTGAGCGTTTGCCCGCGGATGCTGCGCTGAGCAGCAGTTTTCAAGTGGCCGGCGACATAGTCTGGGTTTTCATCCAGACGGCTGCGGTAGTGAAAATGGGCGTACCACAGTGGCCTGCCGTCGCGCAGGATCTCGTATTCATCCAGGTAATCCTGCGGCCGACCTTGCACAGCAGACAGCTCCTTGCGCCGTTTGACCAGCTGGATGCGTACCTGTTGGCGGTCGATCAGGTAGCGCAGCCCAGACATCTGTGGTTTATGCCTGACAATGGCCTTGGTGCAGATTTCTTCGCTGCGCCTGAGCAGCGCGTTCAGTTGCTCAGCTAGGGTATCCAGGCGCTGGGTATAGCTGCTGAGGTCAGCAGGCGCCAGCCCAGGCTCATCGGCCAGGCGCTGACGTAATGTCGACTCCAGGCGTGCCACCGGTTCGCGCTTGAGTTCGAGCAACTCTTCGATCTCCACCGGCAGAAAGTTTTCCGCGGCTTTGGATTGCATGAAGCTCAGCATTTGCTGGGCCCCACTCATCATTTCCTCGGCATTACCGAACAGCTCGCCCAGGCGCTGCGCCGGTACTGGTGTCACCGGGGCCGTGCCTCTCTCAGGTTCAGGTTCCTTGGACTGTACCCATTCGCCCAGCTCGTTGTGGAAGGTCATCAGCGGCCGTTGGTGCTCATCGAGGATGTCGACCAAAGAGGCGTCGCTTGCTCGCGGCTGCCCCAACAGCAGCCCGTGGCTAGTGGTTTCGATCAGGCCAGGGGTCTTTTGACGCAGCTGTTCCACGGTGCTGAGCGGCGGATAGTCTTCAAGCTCACTGTTCACATTGGTGGAGGCAAAGCGTACGTCATCTTGCAATTGCGCAAGAATTGACTGGGCAGCTGGCTTGCCGAGTATTTCCGCCTTGAGGTTGTCCAGGGCACTTTGCACCACGCCGAGCTTGCTATGCATGTCATGCAGCAAGCGGGCGCTGAGCTCTTCGCTGGCCTGGGGCATCGCGAACAGCCGCAGGCGTTGGCTGATTGCCAGGTCCAGGTTCTTCCAGCCACGGCGCAGCAGGTAATACGCCCGGTCGGACAGCTCGGGCTGCATCAGCAGCCGGCGCCAGGCGCTGTCGATGCGGCGTAGGCGTGAGGACAAGGTCACTTGGTCAATCGGGACCTTCAAGCATTCGCGCGCGGTGGCCAGCCATTTCTCGGTCCCTTCGTGGTAACGACTTGCCAGGCGCTCCAGCTCGGTCAGGGTATCGCGCAGGCGGTCACCGTTACTCACCAGTTGGTTGGTCAGCTCGGGTGTTTCTTCCAGCCGCTCAAGCGCTGCGGCCAGGTCGTGGGGGTGCTCCAGGTGCTGCAACGCGGACTCGACCATCTTCAGGTCGATCAACGTGCTCAGTGCAGAATGGCGCACAACTTTGCTGGCGAACTGTTGGAACAATGTCAGCGACAGGCGTGATTGCAAGCGTGCGCCAGGCTGCAGGTCGATATAGCGCTTGATATCCGCCACATGTTTGTCCCAGAACTGAGCGATGGTGTCTATTGAGGCCAGATTGCGGCGAAGGGACGGTTCGCGCTCGTCGGCTTTTAGCAGGTCTTGGAGTACGTTTAGACGCATGATGTAATCGCGGCCGGTAGCCAGGTCGCGATCGAGTGTGGCTCTCAACGTCTCCAGGGTAAGCCTGCTCTGCTGTAGACGGGCACGGCCGCTAGTGCTACGCGGCATACCACCGCGCAGGCGCAAACGCAGATCTGGCTGCCAATGCCCGCTGCTGTTGCGATGTAGCCACGGCCCCAGCGCTTGCTCATCGGTCGCGCCAATGATACGTGGCCGTTGCAGATCTTCGTCGAGGCTGACCCGGTAGACGTCACGGCCTAGCACCACCCAGTGCTCATCGTCGGTTTGATACAGGCCAGCCCAGTGTCCCGACTCGATTGGCTCGCCCAACGCTTCACGGTTGCGGCCTGCGCGCAGGCGAGCCAAGGCTTCGCGTTGCGGCTTGTCGAGGATCGGGTCGGTATGCGCCCAGTCCATCGCCAGTGGCTGATGGACTGCCTGGTCGGCCGCTTGAGCGGTCACCGTCACTGGTGCGAGGGCGTTGGGCGCAGGTTCACTCAGTGCAGGGTCGGGTGAGCTTTTCAGGCGCAGGCTTGGCCTCGTGGAGGCAAATATTGCCAGTGCCACATTGACCAGCAAGTTGACCAGCGCAACGCGATGCTGACTGGGTGTGCGCTTGGCGTCGGTTTGCAGGTACTGACGCAGGGCCACGCCGACCTGCACTACCCACACGGTCGCCGCCACAATACCGCCAGTTAGCGGCAGTACCAGATTGAGTAACAGCCAGCCCAACTGTTGCCATTGCTGGCGCTGGGTTTGTGCTGAGGTGCTGGCGTGGCGTTTGAAATGCTCGATGGTCTCGGCCACGCAGCCTTGGTAGATTGCCTCGGCAAGCTCGCCTGCAGTTGCGCTTTGCGCCAGGGTGACCGGGCCTGGCCGCTGGTAGGCATAGGGGAGGATGAAGTTGGTCAGGCGCAGGTGCGGCAGGTTTGGCTCAAGGAAGCCGCCATTGGCATAGATGGACTGCACCGATTCTGCCAGGCGATCAAGTATATCGGTCTGTAAATCACCTGTAGCTGCCAACGCCGCTAGCAATGCCTCACGTCCGGAGAACTCCAGCAGGGGCTGGGCATGCAACGGCCGGTAGAGCAGGCACAGGGTGGCGCCATCGCTTGGGTCTGGCTCGATCAGCCAGGCATTGCGCGCCAGATCGGCTGGCACGTCAGGCTCACTTAGAAAACCTAACGGTTGGATCAACGGCACTGCTGTTTGAGTCGGCAGTGGGGCGAACAACCTGCGCACGACCCTGACACCATCGAGCGTGAGTTTATTCTGCTGCAGGTGCAACTCCAGCGCAGCAGCTGGTAATTGGGCGCGCAGTTGCTGCGAGAGCAGGTGCTTGCGCCTGGACTTTTCCCTGTCGTCATCGAGCAGGCTGCGCTGCAGCATGTCGGGGTAGGCCTTGCCGATGTCCAGCTCGGTGATCAGCGTGCGCAGGTAGGCTTCGTTCATCCAGCTCGGCAAAGCCTGCCCTGACTTGTCCTTGAGCTCGACTCGACCTGCCTTGAGCAAGCCCAGGTTGCCGATCGCCAGCTGCGCCAGGGTGTAGGTGACGGGCGTTACGTTGCCATCGAAGTTACCGTTGGGCAGGGCTGCAGCGACGGTCTGGTGATTGATCACCTGCAGGTTCCACGGCTGCAGGGTATTGTCGGGGTGGTCGCGCAACAGGCGTTCACTCAGGCGGGTGTAGGCAAACAACTCGGCGTCATCGACACCGTCGAGCCAGAACCCACCCTTGGCGCTATCGTAGGCCTGGCCGATGTCGACCAGTAGCCCTGCGTACTGATCACGCGACGCTTCGCTGGCATTGCGCAGCCAGTCGGGAAACTGTTTGGCAAGTTCCTCCAGCCCTAGCTGCTCCTGATCCGGACACAAGTCCAGCATCGAGGTCAGGTAGGTCAGGCTCAAGTTCAGGCGCTGCACCGCGTCACGCTGGTCACACTGCTCAGCAACAGTGTCGATGCAATTCAGTTGTTGCTCGAACATATGGCTTGCCTGAGCATCGAGGGCATGGCCTGGCACCGACCTGAGATACAACTGGGGATGTTTGATGGTCAGCTCAGGCCAATGCCGGCCGAGGCTGTCGAGTAGGGCCTGCATCGACTCAAACTCCAGCAGTCGGCCACTCAAGCTGTACAGCAGCGCGGATTGGCGGCCTTCAGAGTGGCTGCTCGGCTCGATGACCAAGGCGCTGGCCAACTCGCCCAGGCGCTGCCCCGGACTGAGCCTGACCGAAAGTACTGACAGGCGCAGGGCGCGAGAGTGGGCGAGTTGGCGGGACTCAGCGCAAGGATATGCCGCCAGTGCGACTGCCATTTCTATTGCTTGCGGCGACAGCGAACGGCGGGCGTGTCCGATGCTGGTCAGCAGCTGCTGGCGCAAGTAGCCGCTGTAGCGTTGCCAAGGCGTTGTGCCATGGCTGTCTGCGCGGTTCCAGTAGTCGACCAAGGCTTGCTTGTAATGATCGATCAACACTGGCCCGCAGTCATTGATCAGACGCTCCAGCGCGGATAGATCCACTGCGACTGTATTGATGTCATTGGCGGTTTCGATCAATTCATCCTGGGCGCTGTCCAGGTGTATAGACGCACGGTTGCAGTAGCGCTCGATCAGCAGTTGATGCAGCGGTCGGATAAAGTCCTGGCTCGCGCTAGGCATGCTGCTGCGCAGCAGCAACTGCGCTGGGGATTGACTGCCTAAGCGGCGAGCCCGCCACTGCTCGACCAGCAGGGTCGTGGCTACATCAGGCAAGGTCGGACAGTCGCTGAATAGCTCGGTCAGCGTGCAGCCAAAGTCACTTTTGTTGATTAGCTGTTGGGTTATCAGACCCATGAGCGAAGCTCCCGTTGAAGTGGAGCTGCAGTAAAGCGTTGCTGCGGCCGGTGGCGGCGGTAGTCACTTACCACGTGCTTGGGGACCTGCGAATGGCTTCGCTTGCACCGGCCGCTTCTGAGCAAGGGCAGGGCGCTGGCACGCCCTGCCTGAGAATCACGTGTCGAAGAAGTACTTCTGCGCCGCAGCAGATGTTATCGGTGCGCGGTACACGGCAACCTGCCTGCCGGTGGCCGGATCTTTGCCCTGCTGCCCGGCGATATGCCGCTGTGCTGCAGTTTTCAAATGGCCGGCGGTGAACTGCGGTTTGGCCGTGCTGTTGGCTGCGTAGTGAAAATGCGCATACCACAGGGTGCGCTCCTGGTGTTCGATGGCGTACTCGTCGAGAAAGTCGTCAGGCCTGCCCTTGATCTTGGCCAAGTGTCTACGCCCGGGAATGCGCCTTATGGTCACCTGGCCGTGGTCGACCAGATATTGCACTTCGGCCATGCGAGGCGGCTGAGCCAGTGCTGCACGTGTGCGCAGGGCGAGCGCCTGTTGCTCGAATTGGCTGGCCAGGCGGTCTAGCGCTTTGGTCACTTGGGTGGCGCTTAGGCCCTGGTGCGCCTCGTCGACTTGATTGTGCTCGGTCAGGCGTTGTTCGATGGCAGCGACGTGGCTGCGTAACCTGTCGCGCTGATGCTGTACCAACTCTTCGAGCTCGACTGGCAGGTAGTTGCTGGCGCTGGGCAACTCAAGCTTGGCTACTTGCTGGCGCGCATCGGCCATTAGGCTGGTGCTTTGTGTGAGCAACTGCGCCAGTGGTTGGCGATTGTCTGGCGTTGGTGCGACAGGCGCGGTCACTTCGCGCCAGGCACCTTGCTCCAGCCGGTAAGTCTGTGTGGGGCCTTGGCCTTCAAGGCCGGCAATGTCCACGACATTGCTGTCTTCGGCGCTTGGATCGCCGAGTAACAGTCCATGCTCGCTGGTTTCGATCAGACCGGGTAATTGGTGACGCAGTTGCGCCAGGCTGTTGGTCGGCGGGTAGTTGGGCAGTTCACCCAAGTCTTGACCGAGTTTTTCCAGGATCGACTCTAGCGCTTTGTTCAGTTGCCCCAGGGTTGCAATGGCTGGCGGCGCATCCTTGTACAGAACGGTGAGGTTTCCCAGTTGCCGTTTGGCGGCGCGAAACTGTTGGTCGATGCTGCGCAGCAATCGGACTTGCACCTCCTCGCTCAGGTCAGTGCGCTCGAACAGTTTCAGTCGCTGGGAGATGCCCAGCTGCAAGTTGGTCCAGCAGCGCTGCAGCCAAAAGGCGGCGTCGTAGTTGATCACACTGTGTACCAGAATCATGCGATTGACCAACGCCTCCAGCCGTAGAAAGCGCAGTGACAGGGCTTTTTCGGGGCCTGCGTTGACGTGGCAAGCTTGACGATGAGCTTCGGCGATATCGGAACGGGTGCGGCTGGCCATCTTGCCTAATTCCTGCTGGCGAACGCCCAGTGCATCGAGGTTACTGATCCGCTCTTCCAGCAACGGCATCATTTCAGTGAGGCAATCGCCCGCCTGACCAAGTTCAGTGGCGGTCAGCTCTTCACCGGCCTGCTGGCGCCGGGCAAAGCCAAGCAGTTGCTCCCTCTTCGGTCGCCAGAGTTTGCGCAAGATCAATTCGATGACCTGCAGGCACAGGCTGTCTTGACGCAGGCCATGGGCGCGCAGGGTTGCATAATCACGCAGCGGAGCGAGGGCATTGCGTGCATCGGCATGGCGCACATGCTCGGACCAGAAGGCCGAGACGTTGCGGGTGGTCTCCAGGCTGCTGGTCAGAGCGTTGTTGGCAGCGGAGGTGGTTGCAAGGTCGGTTGCCACCTTCAACATCTTGTCCATCAATACTGAGGTGGCCTTGTCGTCGTCGAGCTGCTTATTGATGGCCTCGCACTGTTGAGCAATACGTTCATTGCGTTGGCGCAGGCGTTCTGTCAGCGGCATACCGCCGCGCAGGCGCAGGCCCAGGTCCAATTGCCAGCGCCCGACCGGGTCGCGTTGTAGCCAGGGGCCAAGCGCCTGCGCAGAGGTTTGTCCGACTATACGCCCCTGGTTCTGTTCAGCGTCCAGAATGACCCCGTAGACCTTGCCTTCAAGGACCACCCACAAGCTGCCCTGGTGTAGGTACAACCCCCGCAGTGGGCCATGGCTGATCGCCGGACCCAGCTCGTGGTAGGTCAGAGGGCTCTGCAGCTGTTGCAGGGCTGTGCGTTGAGTTGGGGAAAGCCCCTGATGCGGGCGGGACCAGTTGAAGTCCAGCACTGGCGGCAGGGGTGAAGTCTGTTCGATGGCCGCAGGCGGGTTGGCAAGCGCTGGCTCACTGACAGGCAAGCGTGGTGGCGGATCCTCTTCCAGGCGCAGGCGCAGTACTGAATGTGAGAACAACAGGGTGGCGACATTGATCAGCAGATTGACCAGCGCCAGACGCTGATCACTTGGGTCGCTTTGTGGTTCGAGGTTGACGTAATCGGCCAGGGCGACTTCCATCTGCACCAGCCAGGCCGCCCGGCCCAAGGTTTCCCCGGCCAGCGGCAAGAGGGTATTGAACAGCAGCCAGCCAAGCTCTTTCCAGCGGTTCCAGCGGCTTTGCGCACTGGTGCTGGAATGCTCGCGAAAACGTTGGATGGATTCGTCCACGCAGGCTTTATAAAGGGCCTGTTCAGGATGCATCACGGGGTCATCCATTGTCAGGCTGACCGGCGCCGGCGTACTGAACGGTACTGCGCTGGTGTCTGCCAGTGGGTAAAACAGATGCGGCTCGAGAAAACCGCCATGGGCATAGTACTTGCGATCCTCCGCAGGCAGCCGTTGGAGCAGGTCGTTTTGCAGTTCGCCGGGGCTGCTGATGGCGACGAACAGGGCCATGCGGTCGGCAAACTCCAGCAACGGCTGGGGGTGTAGCGGTCGATACAGCAGGCAAGGTGTCTGGCCGGGTTGCCTGGCTTCGATCAACCAGGCGTTCATCGGTCGGTCCGGGCTGGCTCCGGTCTCCTTGATGAAGCCTAGCGGGCGTAGTACCCAGTTCGGCGCCTCATCAACTCCGGCGGGGGCGAAGACTTGAGCGATGCGCTCAGGTGCATCTGCGCTGATACTTTGCCCGCGCAGGTGCAACTCCAAGGCCAGGCTTGGCAGTTGCGAGCGCAACTGGTTGCCCAGCAGGCGTTCGCGTTCCTGGCGGCTGACAGGGTCATTGAGCAGTAGTGTTGCCAGCAGTTGCGGATAACGGGTGGCGATATCGAGCTGGCTGATGAGGGTGCGCAGGTAGGCCTCGCTCATCCAGCTTGGCAGCGCCTGGTCGTTGTTAGAGCGCAATTCCACTCGGCCAGGTTTGAGCAGGCCGAGGTTACCGATGGCCAACTGCGCCAACGACAGCTCGACCCTGCGTACCTCTCCTGTGATCAGTGGCGCGCCTTGCGCCGGGGTGGCGGCGGCGATGGTCTGGTAGTTGACCACCTTGACCCGCTCAGGGTCGAGCGTGCTGCCAGGGTGGTCGAGGGCAAAGCGCGCGGCCATCGTTCGATTGGCGAATTGTTCCGCGGTGTCGACATCGTGCAACCAGAACGTGCCGTTGGCGTGCTGATAATCCTGCGCCACGTCGAGCAGCAGGGTGCTGTAGCGAATCAGTTGGCTAGCTGGAGCATTGCGCAACCAGTCTGGCAAACGATTGATCAGCGCTTGGCGTTGCTGCGCCTCAGCGCCATTGCACAAGTCGAGCATCGCCGTCAGGCGGTCCAGGTCAAGCCCCAGGGTGAGTGCGTCATAACTGGATTGGTAGCGCGGTGCCAATTGATCGATCAGGCGTAATTGTTGATGCAGCATGGCAGCGGCCTGTTCTTCGAACACCTGCCCCAGCGAAGGTGTAATGGTCACTTGTGGCGACAGTGCCGCTACCTCGGCCGGCCAGTGTCTGGCAATGGCCTTGAGCATTGCTTCACGCGAGGTGACCGGATACAGAATCGAACCCAGGGTGAACAGCAGGTGGACGGATTGCCCTGGGCTGGCACTGGCGTTTTCGATCAGTACGGCGCTGGCCAGGTCCGCGTCGATGAAGCCTAAGGGCGAAAAGTCGACTGCCAGCTGGGAAACTTTCAAGGCGTTGGCCTCGGGTCGCAGCTGGCGCTGGCTGTGGTCTGGGTACTGTTGCACCAGGCGGGCAATGCTGATGGCAATTGGCGACGAGGTGGCATCCTGCTGTTTTGCGTCGACGCTCAGCTTGAACTGTTCTTGCAGGTACTGTGCATACCATCCCCAAGGCGTTTGGCCGTTGCGATCGAAGCGGCTCCAGTAACTGGCCAGGGCCTGCTTGTAGGCTTCCAGCAAGAATGGCGCGCACTGGTTGATCAGCAGTTCGACCCCGTGCAGGTCGATAATGACCTTGGCGCTTGGGTCACCGTCCTGGCGCGTGCAAAGGCTGTCTTCGCCTTCGATCAGGTTGAGTGTGCGCCGCAGGCAGTAGCGTTCGACCAACACCTGCGCCAGCGGGCGGATCCAGGCTCGTCCTGCCGATGTCTGACTGACCAGGTAAAGGCTCAGCGGATCATGCTTGGCGCTGAGGCGCCGTGCCGACCACTGCTCGCGCAAGATCGCGCTAGCGACTTCGATCAGGGCTGGGCGTGTACTAAAGCGTTTGGCAACCTGGCAATCCAGGCCGCTGTATTGGGCAAGGCGTTGATGCAGATCCATGAGGGTTCCAGCGGTTTGTTGATGGACCTGTATCAAGCCTTTGAGCTTGGGTTGATGGGTGTTAACCGGTTGATACCAAGGAACCAGTCAAGTGCGCCCATCGGCTGATTCGTCGGCGCGGCCGGCGTCCCTAGAATCCAGACACCGCCTGTCAGCGCGACAGGCCCAGTCCAGCCGAGGCTCTTCCCATGATCTACGCCGCACCCGGCACCCCCGGTGCCCTCGTTCAGTTCAGATTGCGCTATGGCAACTACATCGGCGGTGAGTTCGTTGCGCCGGTTGCCGGTGAATACTTCACCAATTCATCACCGGTCAATGGCCAGCCGATCGCCGAGTTCCCCCGTTCCGGCGCCGCTGATATCGAGCGTGCACTGGATGCCGCACACGCCGCTGCCGATGCCTGGGGCCGAACCTCGGTGCAGGAGCGCTCGCTGATCTTGCTGAAGATCGCCGATCGCATCGAGGCCAACCTTGAGAAGCTGGCGATCACCGAAACCTGGGACAACGGCAAGGCCATCCGCGAGACGCTCAATGCCGATGTGCCGCTGGCGGCGGATCACTTTCGTTACTTCGCCGGCTGCATCCGCGCCCAGGAAGGCGGCGCTGCCGAGATCAATGACGGCACTGTGGCTTATCACTTCCACGAACCGTTGGGGGTGGTTGGGCAAATCATTCCGTGGAACTTCCCACTGCTGATGGCCGCCTGGAAGCTCGCGCCGGCCTTGGCTGCGGGTAACTGCGTGGTGCTCAAACCGGCCGAGCAGACCCCGCAATCGATCACCCTGCTGGCCGAACTGGTCGGCGATCTGCTGCCTGCCGGCGTATTCAACATCGTCCATGGTTTGGGCCGTGAAGCGGGCGAGGCGCTGGCCACCAGCAAACGCATCGCCAAGATCGCCTTTACCGGCTCCACCCCGGTAGGCTCGCACATCATGAAATGCGCAGCCGAAAACATCATTCCTTCCACGGTGGAGCTGGGCGGCAAGTCGCCGAACATCTTCTTCGAGGACATCCTGCAAGCCGAACCTGCCTTTATCGACAAGGCCGCCGAAGGGCTGGTGCTGGCGTTCTTCAACCAGGGCGAGGTGTGTACTTGTCCGTCGCGGGCGCTGGTGCAGGAGTCGATCTACCCGCAATTCATCCAGGTGGTGCTGGAAAAGATCAAACAGATCAAGCGCGGCAACCCGCTGGACACCGCGACCATGGTCGGCGCCCAGGCCTCCGAGCAGCAGTTCGACAAGATTCTCTCCTACCTTGAAATTGCCGAGCAGGAGGGCGCTGAGCTGCTGACTGGCGGCCAGGCCGAGCGACTTGAGGGTGAGCTTGCCAGCGGTTATTACATCCAGCCGACCCTGCTCAAGGGCAATAACCAGATGCGCGTGTTCCAGGAGGAAATCTTCGGGCCGGTGGTCAGCATCACCACCTTCAAGGATGAGACCGAGGCGCTGGCGATTGCCAACGATACCGAGTTTGGCCTCGGGGCCGGGGTGTGGACCCGCGACATCAATCGCGCCTATCGCATGGGGCGGGGGATCAAGGCTGGCCGAGTGTGGACCAACTGCTACCATCTGTATCCGGCCCACGCCGCTTTCGGCGGCTACAAGAAATCCGGCGTAGGCCGTGAAACCCACAAGATGATGCTCGACCACTACCAGCAGACCAAGAACCTACTGGTCAGTTACGACATCAATCCCCTGGGCTTCTTTTGATCGGTATGGGTAGTAACCGGTCCTAAAGTAGCAATGGCAGTGCACCGGAAACGGTGTATCAATAAACGCACCGCAATCTCGTGGTGCCAGAAGAGGATGAACCTATGTGGAAAAAGCCCGCGTTCACTGATCTGCGTATCGGTTTCGAAGTGACCATGTACTTCGCCAACCGTTGATCCTCCAGGCGCCGGTCGCTGTGTGCGGCGGCCGGCGCTCACCTGGATTACAAACCCTGCTGGATGCTTTAGGCTCAGGAACACTACGACAAGAACAATAGGCGTTGCATGAGCCCTAATCTGAGCCAGTTGCGCAAGTTCGTTTCCCCCGAAATCATCTTTGGTGCCGGTTGCAGGCACCATGTCGCCAACTACGCCCGCACGTTCGGTGCGCGCAAGGTGCTGCTGGTCAGCGACCCGGGTGTGGTGGCTGCCGGATGGGTGGCCGATATCGAAGCCAGTCTGCAAGGGCAGGGCATCGACTACTGCCTGTACACCGACGTCTCGCCCAATCCGCGGGTCGAAGAGGTGATGGCCGGCGCCGAGCGTTACCGCAGCGAACAGTGCGATGTGATCGTCGCCGTCGGCGGCGGTAGCCCGATGGACTGCGCCAAGGGTATTGGCATCGTAGTCGCCCACGGCCGGCACATTCTTGAGTTCGAAGGGGTCGACACCATTCGCGTGCCGAGCCCGCCGCTGATCCTGATCCCCACCACGGCGGGCACCTCTGCCGATGTTTCGCAGTTCGTGATCATTTCCAACCAGCAACAGCGGATGAAGTTTTCCATCGTCAGCAAGGCAGTGGTGCCGGATGTGTCGTTGATCGACCCCGAAACCACCTTGAGCATGGATCCGTTCCTGTCTGCCTGCACCGGCATCGATGCCCTGGTGCATGCCATCGAGGCGTTCGTCTCTACCGGCCACGGGCCGCTGACCGACCCGCATGCACTGGAGGCGATGCGCCTGATCAATGGCAACCTGGTGCAGATGATCGCCAGCCCCAACGATATCGCCCTGCGCGAAAAAGTCATGCTGGGCAGCATGCAGGCGGGCCTGGCGTTTTCCAATGCCATCCTCGGTGCGGTGCATGCAATGTCGCATAGCCTGGGCGGCTTTCTCGATCTGCCGCATGGGCTGTGCAATGCGGTGCTGGTCGAGCATGTGGTGGCGTTCAACTACAGCGCCGCGCCAGATCGCTTCAAGGTGATCGCCCAAACCTTGGGTATCGATTGCCGTGGCCTGAACCATGAGCAGGTACGCAAGCGCTTGGTCGAGCATCTGATCGCCCTCAAGCATGCGGTGGGTTTCCATGAAACGCTTGGCTTGCACGGGGTGGGTAGCAGCGATATCCCGTTTTTGTCGCGTCACGCCATGGATGACCCGTGCATCCTCACCAACCCGAGGAACTCCAGCCTGCGTGATGTCGAGGTGGTGTATGGCGAGGCCCTCTGAGCCCAGCGCCGATGCCCTGGCTGGGCTGCTGGGGTTGTCCAACCACACCGTGCGCAAGAGCCATTATCCGGAACTGGCGGTGCGCCTGGAGGAGTTGGAGGCAGAGCGCAATCGCTACAAGTGGCTGTTCGAGCACGCGGTACATGGGATCTTCCAGGCCAGCTTGGAGCAAGGCATGCGGGCGGCTAACCCTGCCTTGGCGCGCATGCTCGGCTTCGATCAGCCGCAGGCGTTGCTGTTCTCGCGCAGCGACCTGGCCAGCTTGTTATTCGACCGTGGCACTGATGAGCTGCAGGAGATTGTCCAGGTGCTGCAGCGCGAGCATGCCCTGCTGGGCTATGAGACCCGCTTGCGCCGGCGTGACGGCAGCAGCATCGATGTGTTGATGAACCTGCTGCTGCGTCCGGATGAGGTGGGCGTAGTAGAAGGGTTTGTCGCAGATATCACCGAGCGCAAGCAGGCCCAGGCCCATTTGCAGCAACTCAACGACCAGCTTGAGCTGCGGGTCGCCGAACGCACCAACGAACTGATCGAGGCACGTGACGCTGCGCAAGCGGCCAACCTGAGCAAGGACAAGTACCTGGCCGCCGCCAGTCATGACCTGCTGCAACCGCTCAATGCTGCCCGGCTGCTGATCTCGACCCTGCGCGAGCGGCCCTTGGCCCAGGCAGAAGGATTGCTGGTCGAGCGGGCGCACCAGGCGCTGGAAGGCGCCGAAGACCTGCTCACCGACCTGCTCGACATCTCCCGCCTGGATCAGGCGGCGATCAAGCCTGACCTGGACTACTACCGCCTGGACGATCTGCTGCTGCCCCTGGATTCGGAATTCCAGTCGGTGGCCGAGGCTGCAGGGCTGGCTTTGCGGGTGCGGGGTGGCCAGCGTGTGGTGCGTACCGATATGCGTCTGCTGACGCGCATCCTGCGTAATTTCTTGAGCAATGCCTGTCGTTACACCGAGCACGGTCGGGTGCTGATGGGCTGGCGCCAGCGCGGTGAGCGGCTGCGCATCGAGGTTTGGGACAGTGGCCGGGGTATTGCTGCGGATCGGCTGCAATCGATCTTCCTGGAATTCAACCAGCTCGATGTCGGCCGCGCTGTCGACCGCAAAGGCGTGGGTTTGGGCTTGGCGATCGTCGAGCGCATTGCGCGGATCCTGGATTGCCGCATCGATGTCCGGTCTTGGCCGGGGCGCGGCTCGGTGTTCAGTATTGAAGTGCCGTTATCCAATGAGCAGCCCGCCCAGGGCAGCCTGTCCCTGCCTCAGGCCCGTGTCGGCGACCCGCTGCCTGGGCGACGCCTGCTGGTACTGGACAATGAGTTGAGCATCCGCCAGAGCATGGCTGCGCTGCTTGCCCAATGGGGATGCGAGGTGGTTACTGCGGGAGATCTGGACGAATCGTTGCAGGTGTTGCAGGATCGCCCCCCAGAACTGGTGCTGGCGGACTTTCACCTCGACCATGGCCTGACCGGCTGCGATGTGGTCCGCGACTTGAGGTCGCACTTCGCCTGCGCCATCCCGGCAGTGATGATCACCGCCGATCGCAGCGAGCAAAGTCGGCGCGCCATGCAGCGGCTCAAGGCACCTCTGCTGAACAAACCGGTCAAACCGGGCAAATTGCGTGCGGTCTTGAGCCAATTGTTAGGGTAGGGCCTGGCATAGGTAGGAGATATCTGGCCGATGGGCGGATTCCGCGTCATTTCGGACAATTGCAGGCTAATCCCTGTTGCCCCGTGCGACGTGTCGCCTTAGACTGCCGCCCCCTGTAAAAGAGTGCCGGTTGGCGCTTGAAGAATTCCGTTGCCCTCGCACTGGCGTGGGCGACATTTGAATCGCCCAAATGCACATTTTTTCATAGAGAAATCGATGACCAAGGAACAGTTGCTGGCCATGTCGGCCGATGACTACATGAACGCTGAACAGCTGGAGTTCTTCACCCAGCTGCTGCAAGCGATGAAGGTAGATACCCACGAGCGCATCGAGCAGAGCCGCATTACCATTGAAAGCCTGGATACCCCTTCGGACCCAGCTGACGTGGCATCGGTCGAGGAAGAGCGTCACTGGCTGGTCAACGGCATCGAGCGCGACCAGCGCCTGCTGCCGCAGCTGGAGATGGCCCTGGGCCGTATTGGTGACGACAGCTTTGGCTGGTGCGAAGACAGCGGCGAGCCAATTGGCCTGCAGCGCTTGCTGATCAGCCCGACCACCAAGTACTGCATCGAAGCCCAAGAGCGCCACGAGCAGATCGGCCGCCACCAGCGCCAGATCTGATCCAGCGTTTGTCGCATGGCCCCACGGAGCGATCCCTGGGGCTTTTTGCGTTTTCTTGCCCGTCCATGGTCTTTACGTCCCCGCTGCCGGCCCCTTCGCGGGCAAGCCCGCTCCCACAGGCACTGCGCTGACTCACCAAACCACGCGGGCCCTGTAGGAGCGGGCTTGCCCGCGAAGCGCCGCGCTAGCGGAGCCATCTTCAGCGCAGCGCTATATCCTGAGCCATCCATAAGCTTGTCCTGCGTCAACCCCTAGCCCCTTACCTCCTAAAGAGCCATAGATAATGGCCTAATAGTGGCGTTTAATGGCCGCATAATAACGACACACGGATGACCACGAAGATGATGCGAGAAGGATCTCTGCCCGCCAGCCAATCACTCCAGCCGACACCTGGCCGAATCCCTGTCACCGTCGCCCTGTTGCAAGGCCTGGCGCTGGGCGTTGTGCTGGCCGCGATGGCCTTTGCTCAACTGCCGTTCTATCTGGCGTTACCCTTGGCGTTGTTGGTGCTGTGGATCCCGCTCTGGCGCCGTAAGCCAGCGGCTGCCGACGTCGCCGAGCAGCCATTACCCATGCCCCACGATCTGACCCAGAGCTTGGCGCGCAATACCACGCATAACGCGCTGTCCGCCGCTGCCATGGCGTTTTCGGTACAGCAGCTGGCCACGCGCTTGCAGTCGCAGTTGGGCGCCGCCTCGCGAATCGTCGACAGTGCGCAGATCATGATCGGTACCGAGAAGGCCACCGCCCAGCTCAGCCAGCAAGCCCTGGACGCCGCACGTACTGCGCATGTCAGCAGCGCTGCGGGTCGCGAGGTACTGGCCGACTCGATCCAGCGCATGCATCAGCTCAGCACTCGCGCAACCGCCAGCCGCGAGTTGATCGAAGCGTTGCATCAGCGCAGCGAGGACATCGCCCGGGTCACCCTGGTGATTCAGGCCATCGCCAGCCAGACCAACTTGCTGGCGCTCAACGCCGCCATCGAGGCCGCCCGTGCGGGTGAGCATGGGCGTGGCTTCGCGGTCGTCGCCGACGAGGTGCGGGGGCTGGCGGGGCGTACTGCGGCAGCTACCGGCGAAGTGGGAGAGATGGTGGCCGATATTCAGGCGCGTACCGCCCAGGTGGTCGAGCAGATCCGCAACTTGGCCGGCGATCTGAGTAGCGGCCTGGAGCAGGTCGAAGATACTGGCGAGCAGCTGACTCAGATTGCCCAGCTTGCCGCCAGCGTGGAGCACCAAGTGGGTGAGATCGCCGAGGGTACCGCAGTCAACCAAGTGCAACTGGACAACTTGTTTCAAGCGGTGGGGCAGGTGCGCGCCGACCTTGAACTCAGTGACCAGCAGACCCAGTGCCTGGCCCAGGCAGCGGTGCAGATGGAGAGCCAGGCCGAAGCGCTCAGCGAACGCCTGGCCGAAGTCGGTCTGGATGACTATCACCAGCGCATTTTCGACTTGGCTATGCGGGGGGCACAGGCGATTGGCGAGCGCTTCGAGCAGGATATCGAGCAAGGTCTCATCAGCCTGGATGATTTGTTCGATCGCCGCTATCAGCCTATCCCCGGCATGCGCCCACCGCGTTTCAACACGCGTTTTGATCAGTACACCGACAGTGTGCTGCCAGGCATCCAGGAGCCGCTGCTGACCCAACACGAGGGCATGGTCTATGCCATCGCCTGCACCCCAGAAGGTTACGTGCCCACCCACAATGCGGCGTTCAGCCTGCCGCTCACCGGTGATGAGGCCCATGACACCGCGCACAATCGCAGCAAACGGCTGTTCGATGACCGCACTGGCATACGCTGCGGCAGTCATCAGCAGCGCCTGCTGTTGCAGACCTACAGCCGCGATACTGCTGAGCTGATGCACGATCTGTCGGTACCGGTATTCGTCAAAGGCCGGCACTGGGGTGGTTTGCGCCTGGGTTATCGACCCGAGCCTGGGCTCGATTGAACCCTGGGTTTATTGCTGTTGGCGCAAAACAGCAGTACGGGCGAGTGCTTTTATTCAGCCCCGAGCGGGCGTATCATAGCTATATCGTTAGGTTGCTAATTAAATTCCGGAGGGGATTATGCATAGCCGAGTCGATGTTGCCGTAATGATAGGCTCCGGGGTGCCTGCTACCTTCAAGGCCATGGGGCGTAGGGTGTGTTGGGTGGTGTTGGTCAATGGCGAGCGGCGTGGTACGGCGTTCGCCAGCCGCGGCGAAGCGCTCGAGTGTCAGGCCGTCTGGATGGCTCAGCTAGCCAAGGGGCAGGCAGCCTGAGGGTTGCCTCATCGTTCAAGATGGCGAGCCAGTTCACAGGCATCCTGGTGACGCCGCCTGAAGCCCTTGACTCGCCCAGTTGAGCTTTCGGTAACATGAAAGAAGGCGATACCGGCCGGGATTACCACGAAACGCGGCTCTTTTTTGTCCCGATAGAGGTAAGAAATTTCTTTCACCTCTCGACGGATTTCGGTGTTTTCGTGCATATTTCGTCCCTTGTAATGCGCTGATGAATGCTGAGGCCCATTCTGTGGGGGCCTGCTGTTATCTATTGCATCTTTTCTGGCATTGCTGTTGTCAGACATTACGCTTCCCTAATGGGGAAAACTGCCGTTATCAGGTTGTGACGCTTTGGCTGGCGAGCTGGAGTAATAATTCCTGCGCGACGTATCGCCAATGTTCACAGACCCATCGTGCATGGTTTTAATAATCTTTTAAGCATCGTTTAGAAATGACCGCGCCGCTCCGGGGTTCCGAAGGGGTGCGCATGTAACCGGTTTGAGGAACTCTTCATTGGCAGTCAGTACACTCGATACCCACGCATTGTTTGCCTTGGGTGATTTGCGGGCCAAGTTGGTCAAGCTGTTCCAAGGGCGGTTTGTCTATGTCACCGAGCAAAGTCCTGAAGGCCTGTACATGGCTGAGATCGACACTGAAAGCGCTCTGGTGGTCGATGACAAGCCACGCCTGGAACTCAAGGTTGGTGATCACTTTCGCGCGGCAGTATTGCCCAGTCGTGAGGGTGGCAAGCTGGAACTGCGTTTTCGTGAAATCAAGCTCAATGTCTATGGCCAGGGCGACTATGCCTTTGTCTCGGTCCCGGAAGGTGATGGCATCGTGTTCCGCAACGGTCACGGGGTAATGCTGGTGTTCGCCGCACAGCAGCAAGTGCAGGAAGGCCTGGGCAAGATGCTCAAAGCGGTAACCGGCAAAGTTGCCAAATGGCGCAAGGGCGAACTCACCACGTTCAAGGCTAGCGAGTGAGCACTGAAGGCCCGCCTGCTGGACGGGCGCAGTTTCACACTCAGCATCAAGCCCGCGCTACGGCGCAAGCCGAGCAACTGTTGGCGCGCAAAGATGAGCTGGGCGGTGCCTGGTTAGGCTGGGTGGCGGGTGAGCTGTACCGGCTCAACCCCGCGCCGTATGCCGCGATGGTGCGACGTGAGCTAGAGAGGCTGAGCCAGGATCCAGGCTAGTGGGTGCGTAGCTGAGGCCGGTTCAGTTGCCGCGATCGCGGCCGCTGCTGACTTCTTCTGGCACCGATTCCCCCGACATGCGCTTGCGAAACAAGGCCGCTCTGGCGAGCAGCAGTGTGGTCACCGGCACGGTGATCGACAGCAAGATTGGAATCAGCCAGGCATGCAGCACCGGCCCTTGCTTGACCCATGAAAAATACACGATCGACGCCAGGCTGACGCACCAGGCGCCGATGGTCGAAGCCAGCGCGGGCGGGTGCATGCGTTGGAAGTAGTCTTTCATGCGCACCAGCCCCAGGGCACCGATCAGGGCGAACAGGCTGGCGGTCAGCAGCAGGGCGGCAGTGACCAGCTCCAGCCACAATGGCAGTTCAAGGGCTTCGGTCATTCGATCACCTCACCGCGCAAGAGAAATTTGGCCAGGGCGAAAGAGCCGACGAAGCCGAACAGGGCGATTAGTAGTGCGCCCTCGAAATAGGTATCACTGGCGTAGCGAATGCCCAGTACCAGCATCATCAGCATGGCCAGGATGTACAGGTAGTCCAGCGCCAGCACCCGGTCCTGGGCGGACGGGCCGCGAAACAGCCTGACCAGCGCCAGGGCCATGGCGATGGCGAAGATGAACAGGCTGGCGAGAATGGCGTTGGCGAGCAGGCCTGTCATTCGAAAATCTCCATCAGCGGGCGTTCATAGGTGTGCTTGAAGTGTTCGATGAAGTCCGCTTCGTCGTCCAGGTCGAACACATGCAGCAGCAGGACACTGCGGTCCAGCGCCAGCTCCGACCAAACGGTACCGGGGACCACCGTGGTGATCATCGATAAGGCCGCCAGGCCGTGGGCATCGCGCAAGGCCAAGGGAATGTGGACGAACGCCGAGCGTGGCGGACGGCTGCCGGCACGCAGCACGCTACGCGCTACCAGCAGGTTCGAAATGATCACATCCAGGCCAACGCGGCCGATCAGCTTGGCGATCACCCACGGCCTGCGCACGTGTGCGTGCTGAGGGCGCAACGGCGCCATCAGGATCGGCGCGAGAATGCCCAGCAGAGCGCCCAGTAGCAGATTGCCAGGGCTCAGTGACAGGTTCAGCAGCAGCCACAGAACGAACAGTGCAACGGACAGCAGCGGTGCGGGAAAGACTCGGCTCATGGCTGCACCTGTACGTCAAAGGTGGTGGGGCCTGGGACCGGCCGGGTAGCCATCACCGCTTCGATATAGGCATCAGGCGCTTGCAGGCTCGCGGCGGTATCCTGGGTGTAACGCAGCAGTGGCTCGGCCCTGAAGCTCAAGATGATGCACAAGCCGAGCAGGATCACGATCGGCAGGCACTCATAGCGTCGCAGCAGTGGCGAAGGGCGCTCTTCAGGCTTCCAGAAGCGCTGGATACCGACACGGCCGAAGGCGATCAGCGAGGCCATGCCCGACAAGATCAACAGCGTTACCAGCGTCCAGCCGGCGGCGGACAACGGCTGCTCGGGGGCGGTGCCCAGGCCGAGCGGATTGAACAGCGCGCTGATCAGGCCCAGTTTGCCAATAAAGCCAGACAGCGGCGGCATGCCAATGATCAGCAAGGCGCAGGCAATGAAACTCAAGCCCAGGAAGGCCATGGTCCAGGGGATGATCTGGCCGATCACCGCCTTCTGCTCGTCGTCCAGGTTGATGCCCTTGGGCGGGTGCAGTGACTCCAACGGCGAAGGCATGCCTTCGTCATCATCCAGCGGTGCTTCATTGGCCGAGCGCGAACGTTCGACCAGCTCGGCCAGCAAGAACAGCGCGCACAGTGCCAGGGTCGAGCTGACCAGGTAGAACAGCGCGCTGCCGGTGAGGATCGGCTGGCCAAAGCCCACTGCGGCCATCAGCGTGCCGGCCGAAACCAGAATGCTCAGTGCTGCCATGCGCTCCAGGCGCTGGGCAGCGAGAATGCACACTGCCGCCACTGCCAGGGTCGCCAGGCCGCCGTAGATCAGCCATTGCCCACCAAAATGCGCCGAAGCACCGGCCTGGCCGGAAAACAGCAACGTCCATAGTCGCAGCACTGCGTACAGGCCAACCTTGGTCATGATTGCGAACAGCGCCGCCACCGGCGCGCTGGCCGAGGCATAAGCGGGCACCAGCCAGAAGTTCAGCGGCCAGATACCGGCCTTGGCCAGGAACGCCATCGCCAGGATCGCCGCGCCCGCATGCAGCAGGCCCCGGTCAGCCTCCGGTACCAGGGGGATCTTCAACGCCAGGTCGGCCATGTTTAGCGTGCCGGTGACCCCATACAGCATGGCTGCGCCGACCAGAAACAGCGAGGAAGCGAACAGGTTGATCGCGATGTAATGCAGCCCTGCCTTGACCCGTGCGCGCCCCGAGCCGTGCAGCAGCAAGCCGTAAGAGGCCGCCAGCAACACTTCGAAGAACACGAACAGGTTGAACAGGTCGGCGGTCAAGAAGGCCCCATACAAGCCCATCAGCTGGATCTGGAACAGCGCATGGAAGCTGGCCCCGGCGCCATCCCAACGGGCGCGGGCGAACAGCAGCGCACTGACTCCGACGATACCGGTGAGGGTCAGCATCAGCGCCGAGAGGTGATCGACTACCAGTACGATGCCAAAGGGCGCCGGCCAGTTGCCGGGCAGGTACACGCCAATCGACTCGGCCTGACCTTGAGTGCGCACCCAGGTGAGCAGGGTGATGGCAATCGCCAGGCCAATGATGCTCGACAGCAGGTTCAGATGGCCCTTGAGGCGCCGACGTTTCTCACCGAGCAACAGCATTAGCGAGGCAGTCACCAGCGGTAGCAGGATCGGCGCGATGATCAGTTGATTCATCCAGCTCATTCGTCACGCTCCCGGCCATCGACGTGGTCGGTGCCGGTCAGGCCGCGCGAGGCCAGCAGCACTACCAGGAACAGTGCAGTCATGGCAAAGCTGATGACGATCGCGGTGAGCACCAGTGCCTGGGGCAGCGGGTCGGTGTAGTTGAGCAGGTCTTGCGGTACGCCATCCTTGATGATCGGCTCCTTACCGATGAACAGGCTGCCCATGCTGAAGATGAACAGGTTGACCCCATAGGAGAGCAGGCACAGGCCCATGATCACCTGGTAGGTCCGTGGACGCAGGATCAGCCAGACGCCGGAGGCGGCCAGGACACCGATGGCTACTGCTATGACTTCTTCCATCAGGCGGCTCCTGCTTGGCTGGATTGCTGTGGGTTGGTTCTCTGCGGGCTGCTGGGGCGATAGGCGCGGACCGATTGGTGCGCCAGCGCGGTCAGGATCAGCAGGGTCGAGCCCACCACCACGGTGTATACGCCGATGTCGAAGAACAGCGCGCTGGCCACGTGAACATCACCCAGCAAAGGCAGGTGCAGGTGGGCGGTATGGGTGGTCAGGAACGGGTAGCCCAGCAGCATCGCGCCGGCACCGGTCAGGGTCGCGCAAAGCAGGCCGGTGCCCATCCAGCGCAGCGGTCGCAGGCTCATCTGCGCCTCGACCCATTGGGTGCCGGCGACCATGTACTGCAGGATGAACGCCACCGACATCACCAAGCCGGCGACGAAGCCGCCTCCCGGTTGGTTGTGACCGCGCATGAACAGGTACATCGACACCAGCAGGGCGATTGGCAGCAGCAGGCGCACCAGCGCAGCCGGGACCATCATGAAGCCCAGAGCGGTATCGGTGGCGTGCCGCGGGTTGATCAGGTCGGTGACCACGTCCGGCGCCAATTGGCGTTGCTGGGCAGGCAACTGCATGCTCTCTTTCGGCGGGCGGAAGCGACGCAGCAGGGCAAAGACGGTCAAGGCCACGGCGACCAGGACGGTGATCTCGCCGAGGGTGTCGAAACCGCGGAAGTCCACCAGCATCACATTGACCACATTGGTACCGCCGCCTTGCGGCAGGGCGCGGCTGAGGTAGAACGAGGAAATGTCGTTGGGCGTTGGCCGGGTCAGCATGGCGTAGGACAGCAGCGCCATGCCACCACCGACCAGTACCGCCAGCAGCAAGTCGCGCAGGCGCCGCAGGCGCGCGCGCTCCTGGCTGCCAGGAAGCGGCGACACTCCTTCGATCCGGCGCGGTAGCCAGCGCAGGCCAAGCAGGATCAGCACGGTGGTGACCACTTCTACTGCCAGTTGGGTCAGGGCCAGGTCAGGCGCGGAGAACCAGACAAAGGTGATGCAAGTCATCAGGCCGCAGACGCTGACCATGATCAGCGCAGCCAGACGGTGGTACTTGGCTTGCCAGGCGGCGCCGATGGCGCAGGCAATGGCAATCAGCCAAAGCGCGACGAACACTCCGGAACCTGGGATTTTCGGTCGATCACCCCAGGTCAGGCCGGTATACAGCACTGGCATGAGGCCGGCGATAAACGCCGCCAGGACCAGCATGAACAGTTGTTTTTGCAGGCGGCGGGTGGTGAGTACCCCTTCAACGCGGCGCGCCAGCAACATCAGGCGCACCAAACCGTGCTCGAACAGGCGCTTGCCATTGAAGCGCTCGATCAGCGGCGGATAAGGGAAGCGGCCCCGACGCAGTTGCTTGCGCAGCAGCAGGTAGAGCACCACACCGCCGCACATGGCGATCAGGCTCATGATCAGCGGTGCATTCCAGCCATGCCAGATCGCCAGGCTGTATTCCGGCAAGGTACCGCCGACCACTGGCAACGCTGCCGCAGCGAGCAGCGGACCAACCGATTGAGCGGGAAAGATGCCCACCACCAGGCAGGTCAGCACCAGCAGTTCGACCGGCGCGCGCATCCAGCGCGGGGGTTCGTGCGGAGTATGCGGCAGGTCTTGGGCAGTTGGGCCGAAAAACACATCGACGGTGAAGCGCAGCGCATAGGCGACGCTGAAGGTGCCAGCCAGGGTGGCGATCACAGGCAGGGCGGCCTCGACCCAGGCGGTGGAACTGATGAACACGGTTTCGGCGAAGAACATTTCCTTGGAAAGGAAGCCGTTCATCAGCGGTACGCCTGCCATCGAGGCGCTGGCGACCATGGCCAGGGTGGCGGTGTACGGCACCAGCCGGATCAGCCCGCTGAGGCGACGAATGTCACGGGTGCCGCTTTCGTGGTCGATGATCCCGGCCGCCATGAACAGCGACGCCTTGAAGGTGGCGTGGTTGAGGATATGGAACACGGCGGCGACTGCGGCCAGTGGGCTGTTCAAACCCAATAGCAGGGTAATCAGGCCCAAGTGACTGATGGTCGAGTAGGCCAGCAAGCCTTTGAGGTCGTTCTGAAACATCGCGGCAAAGGCGCCCAGCAGCAGGGTGATCGCCCCAGCGCCGCCGACGATCCAGAACCATTCTTCGCTACCCGCCAGGGTTGGCCACAGCCGGGCCAATAGGAATACCCCCGCCTTGACCATGGTGGCCGAGTGCAGATAGGCCGATACCGGGGTGGGTGCTGCCATGGCATGTGGCAGCCAGAACTGGAAGGGGAACTGCGCACTTTTGCTCAGCGCGCCAATCAGGATCAGCGGCAGCAACACCGGATACAGGGCGTGCTGCCGTACCGCCTCGCCGGAGGCGAGGACCTTGTCCAGGTCATAGCTGCCGACCACATGGCCAAGCAGCAGGGCCCCTACCAACAGGCACAGCCCGCCCGCGCCGGTGACCATCAACGCCATGTAGGCGCCGCGGCGGGCGTCGGCGCGGTGGTGCCAGTAGCCGATCAGCAAGAACGAGAACAGGCTGGTCAGCTCCCAGAAGAACACCAGCTGGATTAGATTGCCAGAGATCACCAGGCCGAGCATTGCGCCCATGAAGGCCAGGAAAAACGCGAAGAAACGCGGCACCGGATCTTGCGGCGACATGTAGTAACGGGCGTACAGTGACACCAGCGTGCCGATGCCCAGTACCAGCAGCGAGAACAGCCAGGCAAAGCCGTCCATGCGCAGCACCAGGTTCAAGCCCAGGCTAGGCAACCAGAGAAATTCTTCGCGAATCACCCCGCCGTCGGCAATTTGCGGGTACATCAGTGCCACCTGGACGGTGCCGACCAACGCCACAAGCCCGGCGAGAATGGACTCGGCATTTCGCGCGTTGTGCGGCAGGACGGCTGCCAGGCAACTGCCCAGGAACGGCAGAAGCAATAGCACTATCAATGACATAGCGACCTAATCTGGAGAAGTTTCCAAGGATAATACGTGCCGGGAAGGTGATCACCAACACGCAAGCTGTCGCAGAATCATACAAAAGGGGTGTGACACGCTGTTTTTTTATAACAGTTTTTTTCAAAGCATAGCTGCTGTTTGCCGCTTTATTGTCCTGTTTCGCGTTCGCCTTGGGCTTGATGCAGGTCTTCGGCTTGCTGCTGCACTGGGTCGCGCGTGCGGCGTATTTTTAGCTCACTGACGATAACCGCGACCACGATCAGCAGGCCGCCGAGCAACGCTACGCCCGGGAGCCGCTCGCCGGCAAGGCGTCCGACTATCCCGGCCCAGACCGGCTCACCTGCGTAGATCAGGGTTGCCCGGGTGGGCGAAACCGATTTCTGTGCCCAGTTCATCGCCACCTGGATGATCGCACTCATCAAGCCCAGCCCAAGCGCGCTGGTCAGCAACAGCCAGGAGAAGTCCGGCAGTTGTTCTTGGGTCGGCACGATCATCAGGAACGACAAGGCCGAGGCGGTAGCCAGTTGCACCACGGTGACCCGGCGCACGTCGACTTGGCCGGCGTATCGACTGATCAGGATGATTTCACCGGCAATCGCTACCGCGCTGACCAGCGTTACCAGTTCGCCTTCGCTGAAGTGCAGGCTGCCACCGGTGGGGCCGGCGAGCAGCATCAGCCCCACAAACGCCAGGCAGATACCAATGCTTGGCATCAGTCCAGGGCGACGGCCCAGCACCAGCCATTGGAGCAGCGGCACGAACGGCACGTAAAGGGCCGTGATGAACGCCGATTGACTGCTGCTGATGGTCTGCAGGCCCATGGTCTGCAAACCGTAGCCGAGCATGATCGTCACCCCGATCAGCCCCCCGGCCTTGAGCTCGGTGAAGGTCAGCCCTGACAGTGCGCGCGCCGACACCAGCCCAACGAACAAGGCGGCCGCAGCAAAACGCAGGCCGACGAAGAACATCGGCCCGCTGACGGTCATGACGTTGTGCACGATCAGGAAGGTGCCGCCCCACAGCATGGTGATGAACACCAGCACCAACTCGGCTTTACTCAGGCGCAAGGAAACGCAGGTGTGTGGGCTGCTGGGGGCTTGGCTCATGGTCTTGCACACTCGGCGGAGGCGGCGCACAATCGCCGCAAAGTGGGCAGTATACTGCGCAACCTAGATGAGTGAGCAATATAGTGCACAAAAATTCTGCGCACCGAGCCTCGGTGTTACAGCATGTCAGTCAGAATGTTCGTCAACTGCGCGCTGCTGCTAGCTTGAGCCAGGCCGCCTTGGCTGAGCGTTCCGGGGTCAGTCGGCGGATGCTGGTGGCTATCGAGGCGGGTGAAAAGAACGTCAGCCTGACCACCTTGGATCTGATCGCCGAAGCCCTTGGGGTGGCCTTCAGCACTTTGATCCAGGCGCCGGACAAGCGCGACCCAAGCCGAATCGACGAGTTGGCCTGGGCCGGCGAGCGTGCCGGTAGCAAAGCCGTGTTGCTCGGCACCAGCCCCGCCCGGCGCGAGGTCGAACTGTGGGAATGGACCTTGGCCCCAGGCGAATGCTACGCCAGCGAAGCCGACGCCCAGGGCTGGAGCGAGCAGATCTACGTCGCCGAGGGCCGTCTGACCTTGATCATCGAAGGGCAGGTCCACGTGCTTGGCGCGGGTGACTTCCATGTCTTTCCCAGCGACTGCACCTATGCCTACCGCAACGAAGGTGACGTACCTGTGCGCTTCGTGCGCAATGTGGTGATCTGAGGTTTAGCGTTGGTAGCTGTCCAGCAGCTTGTCGGTACTTTCGACCTCGGCATAGGCAAATGCCAAGGCGGCCATCGCCGCTGCGTGGACCTGCGCCGCAGGCACTTGCTGGTCGGTGAAGTCCAGGGGCAGGGTGGCGCAGGCATCGTGGGCGACTGAGACTTGGTAGCCGAAATCAGCCGCAGCGCGGGTGGCGGCGTCGATACACATGTGGCTCATGCTGCCGACAATGGTCAGTTTGTCGATACCACGTTGATCCAACACGGCCTTGAGGTTGGTATCGCGAAAAGCATTTACCTGGTGCTTGAGCACCACCGGCTCGCCTTCGAGCGGGGTCACTTTGTGATGTATCTGCGCCCCTTCGGATGCGGGAGTGAAAAACGGTGCGTCGGCAGATTCGAACTCATGACGTACATGCACCACCAGGTCACCGCGCTCGCGGGCGGCGGCCAGCAGCCGGGCGGCATTGTCAGCTGCCGCGTCGGCGCCTTCCAAGGTCCATTTGCCCCCTGCGAAGTAATCGTTCTGGATATCGATGATGATTAAAGCCTGGTTGCTCATTGCTGCCTCCTGTGGGGTCTTGGCGAATGTCAGTCAAGCGTAGTCGTTTGCCACGGGCAGGTGAGGACCGGGGCCTTCCTCGGCCATACGATCATGGTGATTGCGCAGCGGGCACTCCTTGAGTGACATGCAGCCGCAACCAATGCAGCCATCGAGCTGGTCGCGCAGCAGGGTCAGCGCTTCGATGCGCTGGTCCAGGTCTTGGCGCCAGCGTGCGGACAGTCGCTGCCAGTCTTCGGCGCTGGGGGTGTGGTCTTGTGGCAGGCTGGCCAAGGCCTGGGCGATGTCGGCCAGCGGGATGCCCAAGCGCTGGGCCATTTTGATCACCGCAACCCGGCGCAGCATCGCCCGTGGATAGCGGCGCTGATTGCCCGCATTACGAGTGCTGTGGATCAAGCCTTTGGTTTCGTAGAAGTGCAGGGCGGTGACCGCTACCCCGCTGCGACTGGCGAGCTGGCCGACGCTGAGCAGGCGTTCTTCGCTGTTGGGCGATTTGCTCGGCATGAAAATAGTCCTTGACCTTGAGTTAACTGGAGGTTTTACCCTGCCGGCCATCATTGCTGCAAGTATCCGCTACAAGGAGACAGCCCATGACGGCAAACCCTAATGCCCTGTGGTTCACCCAGATGATCGAATACGAAGTGCCAGCGGCGCGTCAGGCCGCACTGGCTCAAGCGTTGGTGCTGCGCAGTGAGCAGCTGGCCTCGCGCTGCGAAGGCTTGCTGGGTGTGAGCATCCAGGCCAGCGACGATGGCAGCCGCGTGCTGCAATACCTGCAATGGCAATCGCGTTATGAATGGGCTGCGGCAAGCGCGTGCTTTGTCGAGGAGCCGTTCCTTGACCTGCTCTGCCAGCATCAGGCCAAGGGGGTGAATTTCGCGGCTTATCAGACCTTGCGCAGTCTGGTGCGCGGCGCCGATGGCGGCTTGCACTGCGAGGTTGGCGAGCCTCAGGCGTACCAGGGCGCGTAATGCGGGTAGCGGTCCAGGCGCGCGCCGATGACCATTTCGCTGATCCATGCAGCGAGGATCGCGCTGTAGGCCTTCTGGCTTTCCTCACTGGACAACGCATGGTCGGCGCCATCGACAGTGCGATGGGTCAGGGAGTGGGCGCTGACGAACGCTGAGCGGTAGCTCATCAAGGTGCTGTGTGGGACATAGTCGTCCTGCTCGGACTCAACCAACAGCACGTCGCCGGCAAACTCCGCGCAGGCGGCCAGGGCACGGTTGTCGGCCGGGCCTAGGCTGCGTTGGCGGTAGGCATTCAGGCGCTGGCGGTCGAGCGCCTGCTTGGGGATGTTGAACTCATCGTCCCAGTACAGCGCCGGCACGCGCATGGCCAGCCATTTCACTGGGCGCTGCAAGGTCAGTAGGGTCGCCAGGTAGCCGCCGTAACTGCTGCCGATGATGGCAATTGCGCCAGGGTCAACTGCAGGATGGCTGACCAGCCGATCATAGGCGGCCAACAGGTCATCCAGGTTTTGCTCGCGGGTGACGGTCAGGCGCTGGCTTTCGGTTTTTTCATGGCCGCGCAGATCAAAGGTCATGCAGACGCAACCTAAGCCGGTGATCTGCCGCGCCCGGGCCAGGTCGCGCTGCTGGCTGCCACCCCAGCCGTGGACGAACAGAATGCCTGGCATCTTGCTGCCAGGGCTGACCAAGGTTCCGGCGATGGTTTCGCCTTGGACCTGCAATTCGACGGTCTCACTCTGAATGGTCATGCTCGCGGATCCGTGCGTATTTGCTGAATTGTCCGAGTTCACTGTCGTTCCCCTGATAGAAGAGAGTGGCGTCTGCGGGCAGCGTCGTGGTGCCGAACACTTCGTGACTCGAGGCTTGCACCCGTTGCAGGGTCGGGTCATCGGCGAACGCCCGCAAGGCCAGTACTTCGGCACTGCTGGCGCCGCCTAGTCGCCAGGATTGTTCGAGCACACCGCTGCGCATATGGTTGTGCTGATCCAGCCCGCGCGCGATGTCGTAATTGCGCCGCGAGGCAAGAAAGCCTGGGAAGTGCTGCTCAGCGGCTTGTTCATAGGCCATGGCTTGATTGACTGCCAAGCGAACCGGGTCTTCCAGTGGCAATTGCAGCAGGGCCTGGTAGTCACCCCGTACCACCAGCAGATCCGATCCGCCGTATACCTCGATACCTTGGTGGTCATGGGTCAGGCGCTGGGTGCCGTGATAGCTGCAGGTCAAGCCGGCCACTCGCACCTGGCCGACGCTGAAGGTTTGCACATCAGTGAGATTTTCCTCCAGGACCAGTCCGCAAAGGCTCAATGTCTGGTCATCCATTTCAGCCAGTAACGGTTCCAGCTGATCGATCTGTTCGATGACTTGCTGGCCACGACCTGCGGTTGCCAACACGGGCTTGATCCGCACCGCCCCCTCAGGTAGCAGCAGCTGCGCCGCACGCCGGGCGTCGTCCTTGCTGAACACGGTATAACCCTTGAGCAGCGCATCACTGGCCTGCTGGGCGAAGGCGTCGGTCCAGCCCGGTGGAAAACTGCCATTGGCGGGCAACGGATGGGAGATCGCCTTGGTAGCTATATAAGGATGGCTGACCATGCCGCCGAACAGGTCCTGCTCGCTGTTGATACCCATACCGCGGTAGCGCTGCGGATCGATCAGGGTTTCGGTAGGGAGGTAGTAGTAGCGATCAGCTGCGGTTGGTGGCTGATCAGGCTGTGTACAGTTTATGCCCAGCAGCTTGGCCAGGTGCTCGGCCAGCTGCAGATGGGTGGCGTGCTCGTGCTCAGGGGTGTGCTCGCGGGTGTCGAGCAGTACTACGGCGCTGTGCGGTTGTGGAGAACAGGGCATGTGCAATCTCGTCCGCTGGGCGTGTATGAAATGTGAAGCCGCAGCGGCGGCGAAGTTCAGCAAGATTGATCGACGGTGGCGGGGATAACGGCATCGTGCCGATTGCGGCGAGCTGGCAGCTGTTCCATTATCGAGGCCATTGAATGTCGAAGAAGTTATCGCAGGAGTGCGCATGAACAGTCAGTCCCCGATTCAGCAAAGCGTGCCAGCGCGCCTCGCACGCCTGCGTGAGGTCATGGCCAAGGAAGGGGTGGACGCCTTGCTGGTGCCTTCTGCCGATCCGCATCTGTCGGAATATCTGCCGGGCCATTGGCAAGGGCGCGAGTGGTTGTCCGGTTTTCATGGATCGGTCGGGACCCTGGTAGTAATGGCGGATTTCGCCGGGCTGTGGGTCGACAGCCGCTATTGGGAGCAGGCGCAGAACGAGCTCGCCGGCAGTGGTATCGAACTGATGAAAATGCTGCCCGGCCGGCCTGGCGCGTTGGAGTGGCTAGGGGAAAACATTAAGCAGCAAGGCTGCGTGGCAGTGGATGGTGCGGTGCTGGCGCTGAGTGCTTCTCGCCAATTGGCGCAGAACCTTCAAGCGCGAGGGGCGCAGCTCAAGACCGACAAGGACCTGCTTGAGCACGTGTGGGAGGGCCGCCCGGCGCTGCCTGGCAATCCTGTCTATCAGCACTTGCCACCGCATGCCACGGTCAATCGCGCGCAGAAGCTGGCGGATCTGCGCCAGACCATGCGGGATAAGGGCGCGCACTGGCACTTCATTGCCACCCTTGACGACATTGCCTGGTTGTTCAACCTGCGCGGTAGCGATGTTTCCTACAATCCGGTGTTCGTCTCCTTTGCCTTGATCAGCCAGGAGCAGGCGACGTTGTTCGTCGGGCTGGAGAAGATTGATCCGCATCTGCGTCAGGTGTTGTCGGTCGACGGCATTGAAGTGCTGGGCTATGAGCAGATCGGGGCGGCGTTGGCGGCTATCGGCAAAGGCAGCCGGCTGCTGGTCGATCCGACGCGAGTTACCTGCGGGTTGCTGGATAAGCTCGATGCGCAGGTGTCATTGCTTGAAGGGGTCAACCCGACGACCTTGAGCAAGTCTCGCAAGGGCGAGCAGGACCTGGTGCATATCCGCAAGGCCATGGAGCAGGATGGTGCTGCACTCTGCGAGTTCTTCGCCTGGTTCGAAGCGACCCTGGGCAAGGAACCCATTACCGAACTGACTATCGATGAGCGCCTGACCGCCGCCCGTGCCCGGCGACCAGACTTTGTCTCACTGAGTTTCTCCACCATCGCTGCGTTCAATGGCAATGGGGCGATGCCGCACTACCGCGCCACCGAGCAATCGCATGCGCTGATCGAAGGTGATGGCTTGCTGCTGATCGATTCGGGCGGCCAGTATCTGGGGGGCACCACTGACATTACGCGGATGGTGCCGATTGGTAGTCCGACTATTGAGCAGCGCCAGGATTGCACGCGGGTGCTCAAGGGCATGATCGCGCTGTCGCGGGCGACCTTCCCGCGCGGTATCCTCTCGCCGCTGCTCGATGCCATCGCCCGCGCGCCGATTTGGGCTGACCAGGTCGACTATGGTCATGGCACCGGCCATGGTGTGGGCTATTTCATGAATGTGCATGAGGGGCCGCAGGTCATCGCCTACCAGGCGGCGACCACGCCACAAACCGCGATGCAGGCGGGCATGATCAGCTCGATCGAGCCGGGAACCTATCGGCCAGGTGAGTGGGGCGTGCGGATCGAGAACCTGGTGGTCAATCGCGAGGTGGGCAAAAGCGCCTTTGGCGATTTCCTGGCCTTTGAAACCTTGACCCTGTGTCCAATCGATAGCCGTTGCCTGCTGCCCGAGATGCTCAGCCAAGAGGAGCTGCGTTGGTTCAACAGCTATCACGCCGAGGTACGTGAGCGCTTGACCCCTCTATTGCAGGGTGAGGCACTGGCCTGGCTGCAGGCGCGCACCGCAGCGATCTGAGCAGCTTGCGCGTGCAATAAAAAGGGCAGCCCGTCGGCTGCCCTTTTGCGTTGCTACTTGCAGATCACGATCATGCTGCGGCTGGTGTAGCCGGCGGGGTTGATCCCGAACAAGTAGTCGCCGGGCTCTTCGTCAGTGTCACCGGAGCGGGCTATGACTTTATAGCCTCGACTGCCGCAAGAGGTGGCTGCCTTGCTGTTGCACTTTTCCCAGGAGGAGGAGAGGCCGGAGCAATTGATATGCAGTCCCTTTTTCCCCCGCTTCACCTCGGTTTTGGCGGTAGCGGCACACCCAGCAATGGCCAAGATGGCCAGGATGAGCAAAATACGTTTCATTCCTGTCCTTAAATGCAGGAGCGACCACATTGCCTGCCCCCGTCGTCATCGCGTCGATTTCTTCCTGAAATTTCCCCAGCGTCCGTGTTCGGCACAGTAGATAGCGTAAATATTATGATTTGGTGACAGCTTAATCAGCCGGGCGGATGGGTACAACCGCTAACGCCGTCTCAAATGGAAATATTTCTCATGTCAGTCGGCGGCTACCGGCGGCGTGGTTTCCTTGCGCATCGACAACGTGGCGCCAACCGATGCGGTGATGATGGCGGCGATGGCCAGCCACTGGGCAACGCTGAGTACCTCGCCCAGGAACAGCAGGCCCGACAGTGCACCGAATGCCGGCTCGATGCTCATCAAGGTACCGAAGGTGCGCGCTGGCATCCGCGTCAGGGCGACCATTTCCAGGCTGTAGGGCAGGGCGGTCGAGAGGATAGCCACGCCCAGTGCCAGGGGAATCAACGCCGGACTGAGCAAAGCGCTGCCCGCGTGCACAACGCCGATGGGGGCAACGAACAGTGCCGCGATCACTACGCCCAGGGCTGCGGTCTGAATACCATTTTCGGCTCCGGCCTTCTGTCCATAAAGGATATACAACGCCCAGCACACTCCGGCGCCAAGCGCGTAGCCGGCGCCTACCAGGTCAATGGCGCTGCCGGTTTGGCCGACCGGTATCAACAGCAGTAGGCCGACGATGGCCAATGCGATCCAGACAAAGTCGATGGCCCGGCGTGAGGCGAGAATCGCAACCGCCAAGGGCCCGGTAAACTCCAGCGCGACGGCAATGCCGAGCGGCACCGTGCGCAGCGACATATAGAAGAGGAAGTTCATTCCGCCCAAGGCCATGCCGTAGATGATCACGCTGCGCCAGGTGCTGCTGTTCATGCGTGCCCGCCAGGGGCGCAATAGAAGCAGCATGATGATGCTGGCAAATACCAGGCGCAGGGTTGTGGTGCCTTGCGCGCCGACCATGGGGAACATGCTCTTGGCTAGGGAGGCGCCGGACTGGATCGACGCCATGGCTATTAATAGCAGGCCAATGGGGAATAGGGTGGTGGCCAGGCTGCGGGGTTGAGTGCTCATGTCTAGGGGGTGATCCATGGGTGATCGTGCGGTTGAGCACTATAGTGCGCAATAGCTGCAAGGGACCGCAAGCGGCACTTTGAACATTAATTGAGGTTTATTGAAATTAAGGGTTGACGCCCTCTCAGATCCCCTTATAATGCGCCCCACTTCCAGCGTAGTTGGAGCGGAAAACTCCTTGAGTATCAACGAGTTAGATGTTTCAGGCAGTACTGGAGGTGCTTCGATCTTCTGATCGGCAGCGGTGAAAAAGGTAGTTGACAGCAGCTTGTAACGCTGTAGAATTCGCCT